>CALKMS010000163.1 GCA_938091145.1 uncultured bacterium | reverse complement strand
CGAAAATTGAGTTATCCTCAGCTCTGGAAACCACTATCAATCTTCCTTTCATCACAGCTGATGCTCAGGGTCCAAAACATTTAGAAATGACCTTGACTCGTTCCGAGTTTCAACGGATGACTGCTGATTTGCTTGAGCGGTGTCGAGGACCAGTTGAACAAGCTTTAAAAGATGCTGGTATGAAATATGGCGATGTTGATCATGTTATTCTCGTTGGAGGTTCAACCCGGATGCCGGCTGTAGTGGATTTGGTTCGAGAGCTGGTGGGTAAAGAACCGCGGAAAGACATAAATCCAGATGAGGTAGTGGCGATTGGCGCCTCCCTTCAAGCAGCTCATTTAGTTGGTGAACTGAAAGGTGAGATACTTTTGCTTGATGTCACTCCTCTTTCTTTGGGAGTTGAGACAAAAGGAGGCGTTTTTCATAAACTTATAGAGCGGAACACCACTATTCCAACCAAGAAAAGCGAGATATTTACCACAGCTGAAGATGGACAGACCAGCGTGGAGATTCATGTCTTACAAGGCGAGCGGCCGATGGCTGCTGACAACAAGTCTCTAGGGCGCTTTCATCTGACCGATATTCCACCCGCTCCAAGGGGTATACCTCAGATTGAAGTCACTTTTGACATTGATGCCAATGGCATTGTTCATGTCACTGCTAAGGATTTAGGGACAGGCAAAGAGCAGTCAATAACAGTGACTGGAAGCACTCGTCTTTCCGAGGAAGAAATTCAAAGGATGGTGGCCGAAGCTGAGCGATTTGCGGAAGAGGATCGGAAAAAGAAAGAGCTGGCTGAAGCAAAAAACAATGCTGACAACTTGGCCTATTCCGTTGAAAAGTCTTTAAAAGAAGTTGGAGATAAAATTCCGGCGTCAGATAAAGAAAACATTGAAAAGGCTTTGAGTGAGCTTAAAGAGGCTTTAAAGGGTAATGACACAAAACTGATTAAGGATAAAACTGATGCTCTTTTAAACGCTTCTCAAAAACTGGGTGAAGCAGTTTACAGAACGGCTTCCGAGGCTAAGCAAGCAGCAGGCACAGCCCAGTCGGAAAGAGGTGGAAATGGTGGAGAGAAAGTGGTTGATGCAGAAGTAGTTGACGAAGGCAAAGAAAAAACAAATTAAAAATTTTGGCCAGGCGCCCTTAAAATATAAAAAATTTTTCAGGAGGTGATATTATGGCAATTGTTCGTTGGGATCCTTTCCGAGATTTTTTGGCTATTCAAGACGAAATAACCAAAACTTTTGAGCGCTTCTTTGGCGAAGGGAAGAGTGGAACCGGGCTGGCCAGATGGACTCCTTTGATTGATGTGTTCGAAAAAGACAACGAAGTAGTGGTTAGAGCCGAAGTTCCCGGTTTGGAAGCTAAAGATGTCGAGGTTAATATCGATGACGAGGGACTGACCATTCAGGGCGAGCGGAAATTCGAAGAAGAAATAAAGGAGGAGAACTTTTACCGTCTGGAGCGCCGGTATGGCTCTTTCCATCGCTACGTTCCTTTTCCGGTAGAAGTTAAGCCGGATAAGGCCAAGGCGACTTTCAAAAATGGTGTTTTGGAAGTCGTGGTTCCTAAGGCTGAACCAAAGAAGAAACCGATCAAGCTTAAGGTCGAAAGCTAAAAACAAAACAAGGGCGCCTGGTCAAAATTTAAATTTGGTGGGATTAAAGGGTTAAAGAGATGGAAAAAAAGGAGAAGAAAAACAAAAGCATAAAGCAAAAATATCAGGAACTTGAAGAAAAATACAAAGTATTGGAAAGGGATTTCGAACTTTTGCAAGAAAAATTAACCCAGCAAGAAAAGGAAGCTTCCGAGTACCTTGAGCTCCTAAAAAGGATGAAAGCCGATTTTGACAATTATCGTAAGCGAGTTATCAAAGAGCAGACTTTTTTAGTTGAAAGAGCCTCTCGCGGTTTAATTGAAAAACTTTTACCAATTATCGATAATTTAGAACGAGCGATTAATTCTTCCAAAGCTGGTAGTGATTTTAAAACTTTGCTTAGTGGTATCGAAATAATTTACCAACAGTTACTCGAGGTTCTGAGGAAAGAAGGGTTGGAGGCAATTGATCCTCAATCTGAACCCTTTGATCCTGAGTGCCAAGAAGCGGTTCTAAGCGAAGCCCGCGATGACTATCAAGATGAAACTGTTCTTGAGGTATTAGAAAAAGGTTATCGTTTGAAAGGAGTTTTATTGCGGCCAGCCAAAGTTAAGGTTTGCCGCAATTTCAGCAAAGAAAACAAGGAGAAAATGGAGAAGAGCTAATGAGTAGCGGTCAATTTAAGGATTATTACGAAATTTTAGGTGTTTCCAAAGGAGCAAGCCAGGAGGAGATTAAAAAGGCTTTTCGTAAACTGGCTCGCAAATATCATCCAGATGTTAACCCTGATGACAAGCGCGCCGAGGAAAAGTTTAAGGAGATTAATGAAGCTTATGAAGTTTTAAGCGACCCCCGAAAGAAAGAAGAGTACGATCGGGCATATGAACTCTTTAAATCCGGTTACTCTCCGGGTTTCCAAGGATTTACTTTTGACGATAGCTTTTTCTCACCGTTTTATGAGGACTTCGGAAGTCTTTTTGATATTTTTGGCTTTCGCTCCCGACCTTCTCGTGGACCTCGCCGGGGAAGGGACATAGAAGCGGCGGTAGAAATTAGTTTTGAAGATGCTGTCCGAGGAGTTACTCTAAGGGTCCCAATTAATCGAGAGAAAGTTTGCCCGGATTGTCAGGGAAGCGGGGCTAGAAAAGGGACTTTTCCAAAAACGTGTCCAACTTGCTCTGGTAGAGGATATACAGTTTTATCTCAGGGCCTGTTTTCTTTGACGCGAACTTGTCCTCAGTGTTTGGGCGAGGGGACAGTAATCACGGATTATTGTACAAAGTGCGGAGGCAAAGGAAGAGTTAGAGAAATAGATAAGGTGCTCGTTAAAATTCCCGCCGGAGTGGACAACAATGCTCGGTTGAGGATTAAAGGCCAGGGAGAAGCTGGCGAACCGGGAGCGGAAGCGGGCGATTTATATTTAATAGTCAAGGTTAAACCCCACCCTTATTTCAGGCGAGAGGGGGCGGATATCTGGCTTGACTTACCTATAACTTTTGCCGAAGCCGCTTTAGGAGCAACGATTAAAGTGCCAACTTTAAATGGGGCGGTCAAACTAAAAATTCCCGCTGGCGCCCAAAGCGGGCAAGTTTTTCGCTTGAAGGGCAAAGGAGCACCTTTGCTTAATCGGCCTGGCCGGGGTGACATGTTTGTCAAAATTGAAATTGCGGTGCCAACTAATTTAACGGCCCATCAGAAAAAATTGATACGCAGTTTAGAAGAAGCTTCTGATTTTAATCCTCGAAAAAAGTTTGAGGTTTAAGTGGAAATGGAAAAGAAGGGAGTTTACTCAATTAGCGTCGCTGCTTCTTTAGCTGGGGTCCACCCTCAAACTCTGCGTTTGTATGAAAGACTGGAGCTGGTGGTGCCACACCGGACACCTGGCGGTAAGCGTCTTTATTCTATTGAAGATGTAGAGAGAGTAAAAATGATTCAGGGCTTGACGCAGGAGTTAGGAGTTAATTTAGCGGGAGTGAAGCTGGTTTTAGAGTTAAGGGAACATTTGGAAGTTCTCCAGAAAGAATTAGAGGAGGCTGAGAGAACTATGGAAAAACTAAGGTTAGAAATGGAGAGAGAAATGGAAGCTCTGAGAAGAAGTTTTTCTCGAGAGATAATGCCTTTCCCAAAAAGATGCATCGTTAAAAGGGAGTTTTAGGAAATGAGACTCGAAAAGTTTACTTTTAAAGCTCAAGAGGCTTTAGATTTAGCTCGAAGGAAAGCAGCTTCCATGGGTCATCAGGAGATCGATGTTGAACATTTGCTTTTAGCTTTACTGGAAGGCGAAGAAGGAGTTGTTCCTGAAATTTTAAAAAAAGCTGGCCTTTCACCATCTCAGCTTATAGCCGAGGTGGAAGCAGAATTAGAGAAAAAACCTCGGGTTTCAACTGGTGGGGGCGAGTACATCTCCCGGGATCTTCAAGCTATTCTTGATCGCTCTTTTCAAATTGCTTCTCAGCTTAAGGATGAATACATTAGCACTGAACACCTTTTGCTATCTTTGGCTCAAAGCCGCGATGGTTTTCCGGCTCGCTGGCTTAAAAGAAAAGGTCTGGACTATCAGACTCTTCTTAAGCTGGTGGCTGAAATTCGGGGTCCTCACCGTGTTACTGACCAAGCACCAGAAGAAAAATATCAATCTTTGGCCAAGTACACCCGGGATTTAACTGATTTAGCGCGCCGAGGGAAACTTGACCCGGTAGTTGGGCGAGATGAAGAAATTAGAAGAGTAATACAAGTTCTTTCCCGCCGAACAAAAAACAACCCGGTCTTAATTGGTGAGCCAGGAGTTGGGAAAACAGCAATTGTTGAGGGTTTGGCTCAACGGATTGTTGCTAAGGATGTTCCGGAGGGTTTGAAAAACAAGAGAGTTCTCGCTTTAGATATTGGCTCTTTAGTTGCTGGAACTAAGTATCGGGGCGAGTTTGAAGAAAGAGTTAAAGCCGTTTTGAAAGAAATTCAGCAAGCTGAGGGTGAGATAATTTTGTTCATTGACGAGCTACATACTTTGGTGGGAGCGGGAGCAGCCGAGGGAGCAGTAGATGCTGCTAACATGTTTAAACCTCTTTTAGCTCGAGGAGAACTGAGAGTAGTCGGAGCGACTACTTTGGATGAATATCGAAAGTATATTGAGAAAGATGCTGCTCTCGAAAGGAGATTTCAGCCTATAATTGTTCGGGAACCTTCCGTCGAAGATACTATTGCTATTTTGCGTGGTCTAAAGGAGCGATACGAAGTTCACCACGGGGTGAAGATAACTGATCCCGCTTTGGTAGCCGCAGCTGTTTATTCAAATCGTTACATTAGCGATCGCTTTTTGCCTGACAAGGCTATAGACTTAATTGATGAAGCTGCTTCGCGTTTGCGAATGGAGATAGACAGTTTGCCAACCGAGATTGATGAGCTTAAAAGAAGGCAAAATCAACTGGAAATTGAGATGACTGCTTTAAGAAAAGAAAAAGATGAAAGATCGAAGGAGCGATTGAAAAAGTTGGAAAGCGAAAGTCAAAAGATCAAGGCCCAACTGGAGAATTTAGAGGAAAGGTGGCAGAGCGAAAAGGAAGCTATAGTAAGGATTCGCTCGCTTAAAGAGAGCATTGAAGAGAAAAAAAGAGAGGAAGCAGAAGCAGAAAGAGAAGGCGATTTTGAGCGAGTAGCTCGGATTCGTTACGGAGAACTATTGGAGCTGGAAAAGAAGTTAAAGGAAGAAGAAGAAAAGCTGGCAAAGCTTGAGAAAGAGGGAAGGCTGCTCAAAGAGGAGGTAGACGAGCAGGATGTGCTTGAAATAGTTTCTAAATGGACTGGAATTCCGCTTACTCGATTGATGGAAGCAGAAAGCGAGAAGCTAATTCATATGGAAGAGCGTTTAAAAGAAAGAGTTGTTGGGCAGGATGAGGCGGTAAGTTTAGTTTCTGACGCAATTCGCCGGGGGCGAGCGGGTTTATCCGAGCCTAATCGACCGATTGGTTCCTTCCTTTTTTTGGGTCCGACCGGGGTGGGCAAAACAGAACTAGCTAGGGCATTGGCGGAGTTTTTGTTTGATGATGAGAAAGCAATGGTCAGAATTGATATGTCAGAATACATGGAGAAGCATACGGTAGCACGGCTAATTGGTGCCCCACCCGGGTATGTTGGTTATGAAGAGGGAGGCCAGCTGACTGAGGCTGTTCGGAGAAGGCCTTATACAGTAATTCTTCTTGACGAAATTGAGAAAGCCCACCCTGATGTTTTTAATTTGTTACTTCAAGTTCTGGATGACGGGCGACTTACTGATGGTCATGGCCGAACCGTTGACTTTAAGAACACGGTAATAATTATGACTTCCAACCTAGGCAGCGAATTAATTTACGATTATCATAATCGGACTAATCGGGAAGAACTAAAGAAGAAAGTAAACGAGCTTTTGAGGTTGACTTTTCGCCCTGAGTTCCTTAATCGTTTGGACGAGATAATAATTTTTAATCCTTTGTCTCAGACGGACATCTTGAAAATAGTTGATATTCAGCTTGCGCGATTAAGTAAGACTCTGCTGGAAAAAGGAATTAATCTTGAGGTTACTGAAAAAGCCAAGGAAAAACTGGCTGAAGCTGGTTTTGATCCAAACTTTGGCGCCCGTCCTTTAAAAAGGGTTATTCAGCGTGAGTTGGTTAATAATTTAGCTCGGGCTTTGATTAAAGGCGAAGTAAAAGAAGGAAAAGTAGTTTTTGATTGGAAAGGTAATCAGTTTGTATTGAGGCACTAAAAGTCGGGTTAGACAAAATTTTTTTATTGCTACTTTGAGAAAAAATTCGCTATACTATGACTTAACTTAGAATAAAGAAGGGGGATTAATATGAGCGAGGGTGAAGGTCGAGAATCGGCTGAGGTCAAGCATTACGGGACTTCCAAAGAAGTCAACGCTAAGAAGGCATTTGTTGCTTATTTGCTTGGTTGGCTTGGAGGTTTGATTATCTTTTTGACTGAAAAAGAAGACCGCTATTTGCGTTTTCATGCTCTTCAGTCGCTTCTCTGGAATGCAATTTTTTGGATCGTTTTGGTTTGCCTAATGGTGGTCTTTTTAACTATGGGTCTTCTTGGCCAGAACAGTATTGTTTTTCGTCTAATTTCGATTCTTGCTTTGTTGGGTTTAATTGCTTGGTTTCTTGGCAATTTTTATTTGTGGATTCGCTTAATGATGGCTTCTTTAAAAGGCGAGTGGTACAAAATTCCGATTTTGGGTGATAAAGCGGAGCAAATCGCCTAAAAAAACTGAATTTTCCGCTCATTTAGATTGTAGGTTTTGACCAATCCGTCTTTATCAACTGTTATAGCTTTCAGCTTTTTTTCTTTTATAAAGTTAACTGCCAGCTCTTTTGGCATCACAAAAAGGGCGGTCGAAAGAGCGTCAGCCCAGGCGGCGCTTGAGCGGGTGATGACAGTTACGCTTTGAAAGTCGTTAGCCGGGTAGCCAGTTTTGGGAGAAATTAGATGGTGATAGCGTTTGGTTTGAATTCCCCCTTCTCTTTTTAGTTTATAAAACCTAAACTGTTGGTTGTCAGCGGAGGTACTTAGATACTCTCCAGAGTAAAGAGGAATTAAAGCTAAGTATTGTTTTTGAGGAGTGGGGCGAGGATTTTTTAAAGCAATTAGGAAATTTTTTTGATCTGGTTTTTCTCCCCAAACCATTATTGAACTTGTCATGTCAATTAAAAAACCTTTCAAAGGGAGATTTTTTAAGTAGGCGCAAAGTTTGTCAACAGCAAAGCCTTTGTTAACCCCACTTAAATCTATCGTTTGGTGCTTACCTAAAACAACTGTATTTGATCTTACTTTTATTTGCTGGTAACCAACGAGTTTTT
>CALKMS010000162.1 GCA_938091145.1 uncultured bacterium | reverse complement strand
GCTACTGGATCGATCTCAACCAAATCAAGTTTGCTGAGTTTGCTTTCTATTGCCTTTTTAAAACTCCTCCGACTAAATCCCGCTTTTCGCTGAATTATAACCGCCGATATATCGCCTCTTTTAATCTTCAAACGGCGGGTAAATCTTTTATATTTGGTTTCTTCAGCCATTTGATAAGCATCATCTAACCTCATAAAGACACCATTGTCGTAAAAACCCAGTCCCAAAGGCGCTAAAGAGCCCTTTACTCTAAAGCGATGATTGTAAAATCTTAAGTTAAGACCCAAAGGTCTTTTAACATTGTCGCCGACAATAATCTCATCTTTCCCTATTTCTTCTCCCAGAGTCTTTTTTACCCAGGGTGTTAAAGAAAAATCAGTTTTCGGGTCAAACCCCACCAATAAAACATTTCCAACCGTACAGCAGGAAGCCGGAGCTGATTCGAGAATCAATAAAGGAGAAACTTTATCCACCCCTTCAACTTCTTTAACTTTCCTCAAAATCTTTCGAGAAAAATAAAACTTAAAGGGTTCGCCAGTAATAATGGTCTTATTAATATTCTTTGCCTTTCCTTTAGGAACCAGCAGATAATCAGCGTTCAAAAGGGAAAAGCCAACTTGAGTTGCTTTATTAGCAGAGTTAGTAAAAAGAAGTTGAAAAAAAAGAGCTGCCGAAACCAAAGACACAGCAAAAATAACAAATAAATTAATATCCAGATAAAACCAGAAATCTTTGAAGATAAAATAAAAAAACTTTTTAAGCAACCTCTCTGGCCTTTTTTACTTTCAACTGCATAAATAAACTAACAAGGCCAAGAACAAAAATAGCAACTCCACCAACCCGCAAAGCGGGAACTGTTCCTGAGACACAAGGCATCATAGGGGACTTGCAATACCCAATTACTTCAGGAACAGCGACAACTGTTAGTCCTTTAGCAGCAGCTAAAACTGAGAGAAAAATTCTGGTTTCCAGCTCCTTAGCCAGCAAGAGCATCAATCCAATTAAAACAATACCCAAGCCAACAACTGTCTCGGCCCGGGCCGTATAAGTGCAGGCCATCGGGACTAAGCCTCCGCCTTTGGTTTCAATGAACTTATCGTAGTAAGCACATACTGGAAAAATATAGTGGGGAGCTAAAACCACTATAAACCCTAAAATTATTAGAAACAAAGGAATTGCCACCCTCAACCCTCCTTTCAATGCAATTATCTCATTGATCTTATTAATTATATCAAAATTTATTTGCCACGTTTGCTTTTTTAAAAACCCTTCATTTTTTTTATAAAAAATCAATAAAAAAGTTGAATATTGTTTTAAAAGGGTTTAGAATGTAGATTGCAAATTGCAGGAAATGCACCAAAAATTGGAGAAGCATTGGAAACCAATAGAAAACTCAGTCTGGTAAAATTAAAAAGGCGAATTGTTAGTTCGCCTAAATTTTTTTTATACATTCATTTTCTTTTAATATTTTCTTTTGTATTCATAATCTCTACAACACCCGTTTTTTCTCGTTTTTTTGTGCCTATTTCTCAAAAAAATCAATCAAGGCGGTTTGAAAAACTCAACAGTTCCTCAAGCCCTTTTGCTTATCGAGCCCAATTTCAACGAGGTGAAGCCTACTTTTGGGATAAAAAAAGAAAAAAAGCAACCGTCAAATTAGTAACTGAGAAAAATTACTACCTTCAGTTTGAACCTATAAACTTAAAATTCGCGCCGCCCGAAATTGAAGACAACAACCTCCGACTAAATAATCCTCACGGAATCGAAATTGTTTACACCGTTGAGGAAGGAACAATTAAAGAAAAAATAGTTCTTTATCAGCAGCCAAAAAAAAATTATTTATCTTTCAAAATTGCCTATCCTCAATTAAGATTAATTAAAGGAGAAAATGGATACCACGTTTTAGAATTAAAAAGTGGGAGAGAGGTGTTCTTCCTACCCAAACCTTTTACTTTTGATTCGGCTGGCATCAGAGGTAAAACCACCTTAAAAGTAAAAAACCAACAGGCTATCATCAAAATTGACCCCGATTACCTAAAAGAAGCTCGTTACCCGATTATCATCGACCCAACCATTAAAATTGGGGTTTCCTCTTTTAGTTTTCCTACTGCCGAAACTCTCTACCGAAAGGTTTGGCAAACCAGCGATGGTAAATTAGTCGCTTTTTATCAAAACGGCAACGCAATAGTCTACAAAGTATCTTCAGATAAAGGCCAAACCTGGTCAAGCGAGATAACTGCCAGTCCTTCTAACTCCTTCCAATTTTCAACTTTCCTTGATGAAAAAAACAACATTTACCTCACATATTACGACAATGACGTCTCACCCAATATTTTTTTTAAAAAACTAAGCTGGAATGGCACAGGCTGGGATGAAGGTGAAGAAAAAACAGTTGAAAGTGGAGGAGCAAACAAATCTTTCCCCTCGGTCGTAAAAGATGCAACTGGAAAAATTTGGGTTTCCTATCTTTTTGATAACGGTGTTAGCTACAACATAAGAGCTCGCTTCTCTACTGATGAAGGTTCAAGTTGGTCGCCAGAGATGGATATTGCCCAAACTAATGCTAATGGCTCAGCTCTGCTAGTCAACTGGCAAGGAAAACCCGCTTGTTTTTTTGAATCATTCGACCAGGCAATAAAGTGGAGTTATTTTGAGCAAACCAACTGGACTCCTGAAGAAACAGTTGTTGCTGGAATAAACTTCGAAGACCACTCCTGGGGTTCAGTGGCTATCACTTATGATAACTTTATTCACCTTGTTTTTGCCAAAAGCGGCGGCGGTTATTTAGGCCACACTTTTTATAATGGAAGCGAATGGTCAACACCAACCGTTCTAAGTAGCACGCAAGGAAACAACTACCCAACCTTAACCACCGATGGGCACTTTCTCCGTTGTTTCTGGAGCAAGTATGAAGGGCAAAATCAGTTTAAAATTGCTTATAAGATTTATAACGGTAACTGGTCTGAAGAACGCACTTTTACTGACCCAAACGAAGATTTTTTCGACAAAGTTTACTCTCTTAGTAACGCCACCTGGAGCGACCATCCCTCTTTTGACAGCTCTTTTAAGCTTCAAAGTGGATCACGATTTTATGGTAATTCACTGGAAAACGAAGCTAAATACTGGCTCGACAGTTCGGATAAAAAAATAAGTTTCAAGTTTAATGCTCTAGGGGGATTGGTTACTTCTTTAAAGTTGCCTTTGGAAACGACAGGAACGCCTGCGTCGTATCGAATTGGAATCCAAACTGACTCAACAGGGAACCCAAGTGGTAGCTTTGTATCTTATATTGAGACTGTTCCCTCAAGCTCTGGTTGGTTAACTTTTGACTTGCCTGATACTACTTTGACAGCAGGCGAAACCTACCACGTAATAGTAGAGCATGCTTCCGGAACAATTACTCCTGGAAACTCAATTGCTATTCCTTTTGCTACCCCCAACATTACAGCTGGTAGAGACGTCTTGGTAAGCGAAGACAACGGAACAAACTGGATAAGTCAAAATGGTGAACCGACTTTCATTCTTGAATATGGAAATGGTAAATCTGAAGGCCAAACTCTGTTTCATTCAGTGGAAAAAAAGATCGCCAATCCCTTTATTAAAGTTGGCGAAGTTTTTACTCCTTCAGAAACAATCACTCCTAGCAATATATATTTCTATCTTCGCCGCCAAGGCACGCCGAAAAATAATTGTTTCTTTTCCCTCATCGACCAGTCCGAACAAATCCTCACCACCGGAACCATCGCCACCACTTCCTCACCATCCACTTTTACTTGGCTCTCCGCACCGATTTCTGACATCACTTTAACACCTAACACAAGCTACCGGGTTTACATTTATTCAACCGGCGTAGATAGCAACAATTTCTACTCCCTCCAGAGTTTTACCTGCAAAGAAACCAACTCCCTCCATACCCAACTAACATGGGGAGGAAATACAAATTCCTTAACTTATTCGTTTTCTCAAGTTGGATTCAACGACCTCTCAGCCGAAGCAAAAAGTAAAAACTGGGCTGACGCCCCAATTTTCCAAAACGACCAAGATATTCTTTATCTTGGGCTCTCAGAAAAGTTTAACTATGTTTACTTTGACCTTTACTCCGCTGCTTCAGAATCTCTCAACCCGCAATGGGAATACTGGAACGGCTCAGAATGGACAACAATGACTTTAACAAGCAACTCTTTCTACGACTTCACTTATTCTGGCAATGTTTACTTTGATCCTCCTTTAGACTGGGTAACTACTACCGTTAATGGAAATGAAGCTTACTGGCTAAGAATTGTTAGAAACAACTCCAATCCTCTCGATCCTCCTATCGCCAATCAAATCTCAGCCATTAAAAGGAATCTTTATCCTTCCGCCCCGGCAACAGCCAATGGTACTTTTGCAATCGTTTGGAGCGAGGGTGGGTTTTCTCCTGCCAATGTAATAGCTAATGTCTTTACAATTCCAACAATTTCTGACCTCTGGACACCCCATATTTTCCCAATTAACTCAACCAACAAAACCACAATCACCTGGACAACCGACATATCCTGCACCTCCCAAGTTGTCTACGATACAACTTCTCATCCCAACCCCCTCGACACTTACGCCTACGAAACAACTCCAACTACTACTTATGTCACTTCACACTTAATCAACCTTTACAATCTAGCCACTAACACAATGTATTTTTACCGTATAAAATGTACGAGCACTGAAAATGAACCCGTAATTTCTCCTGAGTTTAAACTGCCTCCAGGGGGAGCCATAGCCGATACTGACCTTTGTGCGGCTTGTCATCGGGGTCATACTGCTCCCCACCTGATTATCCCCCCTCAAAAAAAACAAACCCCACTTGGCTTCCCTTTGCAAAATCAACCTTAAACCAACCCTTTGTAAAACTTTCGCTTGCCCTCCCCAAACTCTCAAAATATTTTTAAATCCCTTCAACCTCCCCTTGAAGAAAAAAAGCGGTTTTTTTATCAAAATATAAGCAGCAGTGAGCTTCAGCTCACTCGTTCTTCAAAAACTCGATGAAAAACCCAACCTGTTGATATGTTGATTCACCTTCCTTTTACAATTAGAACACCAGAAACTAAATTTACCCCACTTATCTCAAAGCTGGCGTCGAGCTTTGCAATAAGCTATTATCACTAAACTATGGCAAAGAAAAAAAACTTCAAAATACCAGTGATTGAAGCGGATATAGTCTCTCAGCCACCAGTAGAAAAAACTACTCCCATTAAACAAACCTTTGCTTCACTTCGTTACCGCAGTTTCCGTTTCTTCTTTGTCGGTGCTCTGTTTTCCAACATTGGAACCTGGCTTCAGACCGTTGCTCTCTCCTGGCTGGTCTTTGAAATGACCAGATCTTCGTTTTACCTTGGTGTGATAAACTTTTCCGGTTCTTTGCCGGTCTTTTTTCTTTCTTTCGTCGCTGGAATCTATGCTGACAAGCTAAACAAGCGAAAGCTTTTGATTATTACTCAAATTATCGCAATGATCCTGGCTTTTGCTCTCGGGTCTTTAGTTTCTACTGAAAAACAAACTCTTACTGCTCTGATACTGCTAGCTTTTTTAACCGGCATAACTTCTGCTTTTAGTTTTCCAGCCTGGCAAGCATTTATCTCCGAAATTGTCCCTAAGAAAGATCTTTTAAATGCTATTGCTCTCAACTCAGCTCAATTCCACACTGCCCGCCTCCTTGGTCCTTTTTTGGCTGGCTGGATAATTGCTTCTCTTGGAATAGCTGCTTGTTTTTACCTGAACGGAGTAAGCTTTTTGGCAGTAATACTTGCTCTAATGTTTGTCACTCATACTTTTCAGAGAAAAGAAGAAGTAACCTCAAGCTGGAGCGAGTTCAAGGAAGGTGTAGTCTATGCTTGGAACAACCGTTTAGTTCTTAATCTGCTGTTGGGAGTAGGTATTTTGAGCGTTTTTGGTCTTTCTTTTTTAACTGTTCTCATGCCTATCTTTGCTGGACAAATTCTCAAGGGAACTTCTACCACTTACGGTACGCTTATGGGCTTCAACGGCGCCGGGGCTTTGATTGGTTCTTTAGCCGTAGCTTACATTGCCTATTCGGTTAAGAAGCCAGACTTAGTCAAGTATGGAATCCTTTTTTACTCGCTTTCTTTAATTGGCTTTGCTTTTTCGAAAAGTTACTTTCTTTCAGCCTTTTTTATGGTTATCGCGGGTTTTGCTTTTCTTACTGTTAATTCCACTTTAAACACTGCTATCCAATCAATCGTTCCCTCTCAAATCCGAGGACGGATAATGTCCTTCTTTGTTTGGATGTTTATGGGTCTTACTCCCATTGGCAGCATCATAGCTGGTAGCTTAGCCCACTACCTAGGAGCTCCCTATGCCATTTTTTTGGGAGCTTTGGTTCCTTTTTTGCTGGCTGTTTATTTGTTTTTGTTCCCACCCGAACTTCAATAAACTACCTATTTGTTTTTCCCAGAGCTTTGGCAAATTTGAATTAAAAAAGAAT
>CALKMS010000161.1 GCA_938091145.1 uncultured bacterium | reverse complement strand
GAAAGTTGCTTATTTTATTTTTGTTCTTTTTTGTTTGATGAAAAACATTTGAGCTTTCTTTGCTGGTAGCTTTTCTTCTATGGTTTGCAAAAGGAATGCTTTACGATTGTTTTTAAAGAAAAAGACGAATACCAGGGTGGCGTGCAGGGCTTATATTAGAGGTTCTTGTTTTGGTCTGATCTGAGCAAAGCTGTCAAAGTTTGAAAAAATCTTTGCATGATCATTATCTTTTTGTTAAAAGCTCGTTCTCTGAAAAAAAGAATTTGAACGGCTCTCGCTCGCTATAAGGAAGCTTTAAAAATGGTTCATCAAATTTGATATTATGGCGGAAATGGTTTCTTTGTTCGCAGAAAAATGAGAGAAAGAGCTCAACTTTTTTACAAGATAGCGTAGACGAAATGCTGAAAATGGCGAAAAAGAGGAAGCGCTGAAACTATATATTTTTGGAAGTGGAGAGAAGCTCAAAGATGGAAGTGATTGAAAGTTCAAAGATAAGAAAGTGTGCTCGAGCTTGTGCTGCTGATGTTAGAAATTATTTTGAGAAAGCAGAAGAACTTTATCGCCAAGTCTTGAACTCTGACGAGAAAGCACGGAAAGAGATGGCTTACTTTCGGCTCGGAGAAGTACTGAGAAAAACGGACATAACAAGAAAAGCAATTGCTGTTTTTTCTGGGTTTCCTTGAAAGTTTTTCTCAAGGTGATTAGTCAGAAATGGGTAAAGAAAGATTCGAGATGCTTAGCAAATCAAACAGCCTTTTGAGATTAGGTCTAACCGCATACTATATATTGTGGTTGGCATTTTCGAAAACCACTTGATTTTGTGGTAAGGGTATTGTAAACTGGATTTGATGTGAGGGTAATAGAAAAGGAAGTCTTAAGAATTATCATCCAAAGTGGTTACTATAGTTTCTTTGAAATTGTTTTTGTTATCGGCGTTTTGGCTTTTTTTAGTCTTCTTTTTAGCCTGGCTTTGAAAGAGTTTATGCTTTTCCTTTCTCTAGCAAAAGTTGTGGTTTTTGCTTATTCAGAGAAGCTAACTGTCTTATCTCAAAGTCAAAGAAGTGACGTTGGTCTGAAAGAGGTTGCCTAAAAAAAGGCCGGGGCTAGGAGGCTCTTCTCTATGGTTAAGCAAGCTGGCAGAGAAGCTTTCCCCGACCTAAGTAAAATTTTAACTCTTTTTTATTTGATGTAAACCAACATTTTCTTTTGGTTTTGTTTTTAGTAGTTTGATTAGTTAAAATAATAAAGCTAATTTTTTGGAGGTAATTTGATTTCGAAGAATACTGAGGTTTTGCGTCATTCAGCTTCTCATATTATGGCCCA
Source organism: uncultured bacterium (assembly GCA_938091145.1). GTDB lineage: Bacteria > Actinomycetota > Aquicultoria > SKW223 > CALKMS01 > CALKMS01. The sequence goes on along the minus strand of CALKMS010000161.1, from coordinate 7,527 downwards.
AGCAGTTAAAGAACTTTTTCCTGATGCACTTCTGGGCATCGGGCCGGCTATTGAGGATGGCTTTTACTATGATTTTGACTTGGCAAAAACCCTTTCTTCTGAAGATCTTTCAATGATTGAAGACAAGATGAGAGAGATTATTAAAAGAAAAATTCCTTTTAAGAAGGAAGTTCTTTCTCGAGAGGAGGCTCTCAAACTTTTTGAAGAGCGAGGAGAAAAGTATAAAGTGGAATTAATAAAAGAGATACCAGAAGGCGAAGAGATTTCGGTTTACTGGCAAGGGGATTTTGTCGATCTCTGTCGTGGTCCCCATCTTGAATCCACGGGCGATTTAAGAGCATTTAAGCTTTTGTCAGTAGCAGGGGCTTACTGGAAGGGAAAGGAAAGCAACCCGATGCTTCAGAGGATTTACGGGACAGCGTTTGAGACTGAGATGGAACTTAAAGAGTATCTTCAGTGGCGAGAGGAAGCAGAAAAAAGGGATCATCGCCGGCTTGGGAAAGAACTTGATCTTTTCAGTTTTCACGAAGAAGCGGGTGCTGGTTTGGTTTTTTATCATCCAAAAGGAGCAGTCCTACGCCATACTTTGGAAAGTTTCATTAAAGAAGAGCACCAGAAGAGAGGTTACCAGTTTGTAATAACTCCCCATATTCTTAAAGGTGACCTTTGGAATATTTCTGGACATTCTGATTTCTATCGAGAAAATATGTACTTTTTCCAGATTGAAGAAAAAGAATATGCTGTCAAACCAATGAATTGCCCGGGCCACATTCTGATTTACAGGAGCAAACCCCGTAGTTATCGAGAATTCCCTTTGCGATTTTTTGAATTGGGCACCGTTTACCGTTTTGAGCGTTCGGGAGTTTTACACGGACTTTTGAGGGTAAGAGGCTTTACACAAGATGATGCTCATATTTTTTGTACATACGATCAGCTGGAAGAAGAAATAGTTTCTCTCCTCGATTTCTCTTTCTATATTTTGAAAACTTTTGCTTTTGAAGAATTTGAAGTTAAGCTCTCTACGCAGCCCGAAAAGTTTGTGGGTTCTCAAGAAAACTGGAACCGGGCTACTAATGCTTTGAGGAAAGCATTAGAAAGTCACAATGTGAAGTATGAAGAAGACCCGGGCGAAGGGGTCTTTTATGGTCCAAAAATTGACATTAAGCTAAGAGACGCTATTGGAAGGCTCTGGCAAGCCACCACTATTCAAGTAGACTTTAACATCCCTGAGCGCTTTGAACTAGTTTATTGGGATAAGGATAACCGGCAATATCGGCCGGCTATGATACATCGAGCAATCCTTGGAAGTCTAGAGAGATTTTTGGGGGCTCTGCTTGAACACCATTGCGGTGATTTGCCATTCTGGCTTGCTCCGATTCAGATAGTGGTATTACCTTTAGCTGATCGTCATAATGAATATGCTTTAAAAGTGGTTTCGAAGTTGGAAGAAGCTGGCTTTCGAGTTTTGGCGGATTTGCGCAATGAAACAATCAGAAGGAAAATTAGGGATGCTGAAAGTAAGCGGATTCCTTATATGTTGGTAGTTGGCGATCGGGAAGTGGCTGAAGAGAGAGTGGCTGTAAGAAAAAGGAAAGAAGGCGATAAGGGTACATATACTTTGGAAGAATTTTTGAAAGAAGCTAAAATAGAAGCTCAAGGTAGAATTTTCCCTTTCAAGCTGAATTTTTAACCCGCTGAAGATATGGCAATTTGGCAAGATATAGACAAATTAATATTAAGTGATATACTTTTACCAACCCTAATTAAGATACATAAAATGTATAAATGATAAGAAGAAGCCATGAGCTTCTCACCTTAAGGCGAAAAGCTTTTAAGGTTAGGCGGGTAGCTTGTGGCTACCCTTTTATTTTTAGGAGGTGGTTAAGTAATTAGCAAAATTTCTTTAAGAGCTAACGAGCTCATTAGAGCGCCAGAAGTTTTGGTTATATCACCGGAGGGCAAGAGGTTGGGAGTTATGCCGATTAAAGAAGCTTTAAAAAAGGCTCGCAGTATGGGTTTAGACCTGGTAGAAGTGGCGCCAAACAGCCAACCACCGGTTTGTCGCATAGTTGATTATGGTAAGTATCGCTACGAGCTTGAACAGAAACTCAAAAAAAGCAAAAAACATCAGGCTCAGATTGTGGTCAAGGAACTAAAGTTTAGGCCTAGAATTGATAAGCATGATCTTGAAGTAAAGAGGAAACGCTTGATTGAGTTTCTTCAAAAAGGACATAAGGTGAAGCTTTTTGTTTGGTTCCGTGGTCGGGAAATAGTTCATGCCAACTTAAGTGAAAAGATGCTTTACGAAATTGCTGAAAGCGTCAAAGATTTAGCAACTATTGAATCAAAGCCAAACTTGGATGGTCGTCGTTTAATTATGGTTTTGTCGCCAAGGACTTCAACTGGAAGGAAGGGGTAAAAAATGCCAAAATTGAAAACTAAGAAAAGCGCAGCCAAGCGCTTTAGAGTTACTGGAAGCGGAAAAGTGAAAAGAGCCAGGGTTGGTCGTTCTCACTTGCTTTCTAAGAAGTCAGCCAGCCGAAAGAGACGGCTTAAGAGGAAAACAATGGTCGTTTCTGGTGAAATTAGGGACGTGAAAAGGATGTTAGGGAGTTAAGGAGGTTGTAATGTCAAGAGTTAAAAGAGGAGTAACAGCTCGTCGAAGGCATAAAAAGATTTTGGAAAAGGCAAAAGGATATTACGGAGCCCGAAGCCGAGTTTACCGAGTGGCTAATGAGCAGGTAATGCACTCTTTGATGTATGCCTACCGCCATCGGCGGGAGAGAAAGAGGGAGTTTCGACGTCTCTGGATTGCCCGAATTAATGCTGCTGCTCGTCTTCACGGCCTTTCCTATAACCACTTTATTCATGGTTTAAAGTTGGCGGATGTCAATATTGACCGTAAAATCCTTAGTGATCTTGCGGTTTCTGACCCAGATGGCTTTAAAAAGCTGGTCGAAATTGCTCGTTCTAGTTTGTCGAAAGCTTCTTAAGGGGGGCTTTTGGATCTAATTTTCCAGTTAGAAAAGTTAAAAGAAGAAGCTTTAGCTTTAATTTCGACTGCTCAAAGCGAAAAAGAATTGGAAGACCTGAGAGTAAAGTTTCTGGGGCGTAAGGGCGAAATTACCATGATACTGCGGCAGATTGGAAAGCTGTCAGCAGAAAAAAAGCCTATAGTTGGCGCTAAAGCAAACGAAGTTCGTGACTGGCTGGAAACTTTAATTGAAGATCGGCTTCTTCGATTTAAGAGGAGTTCTTTTGAGGAAAAATTAAAGAGTGAGCTTGTGGATATTACCTTGCCTGGCCGGATACCCAGGCGAGGAAGGAAACATCTTATAACTCAGACTATTGAGGAAATAGTTGATATATTTCTTTCTTTGGGTTATTGGGTGGCGGAAGGCCCCGAGGTGGAAACCGATTATCACAACTTTACTGCTCTTAATATGCCTCCTCATCACCCGGCTCGTTCTCTATGGGACACTCTTTATCTTAAAAGTCCAGGCGAGGATCTTTTGTTGAGGACCCATACTTCACCTGTCCAAATCAGGGTAATGCAGAAGGAAAAACCCCCGATTTTTATTGTGGTGCCTGGGAAAGTTTATCGTCGGGATGTAGCTGATTCTTCTCATTTGCCGGTTTTTCATCAGATTGAAGGTTTGGCAGTTGATGAAGGGATAACTTTTGCTGATTTAAAGGGAACACTTGAGTTTTTTTCTCAGCGGATGTTTGGGGCTGATAAGAGAGTAAGGTTTAGGCCATCTTATTTTCCTTTTACCGAACCGTCGGCTGAAGTAGATGTTTCCTGTTTTTGCGAAGGTGAAGGCTGCCGGGTGTGTAAGGGAAGTGGCTGGTTAGAGATTTTAGGGGCGGGAATGGTTGACCCCAATGTTTTTGATGAAGTTGGCTACAACAATGAGGAATACACAGGGTTTGCTTTTGGGATGGGCGTTGAGAGAATAGCAATGCTTAAATATGGTGTTTCAGATATTCGATTGTTTTTTGATAATGATCTTCGTTTTTTGGAGCAGTTCTAGTGAAAATTTTGTTTTCATGGCTCAAGGAATTTGTTGAAATAGAGATTTCGGCTGAGGAACTAGCGGAAAAGCTTTCTTTAAGTGGGACAGCGGTGGAAAGCCTTTCTTACCTTGGGGGTGATATTAGAAATGTTTATACGGCCAGAATTGTCAAAATATCTCCACATCCCAACACTGATCAACTTTTCCTCTGCCAAATGGATGCAGGCTCCAGAGGTAAGATGCAAGTGGTTTGTGGTGCTTCCAATATCAAAGAGGGGGATATTGTGCCTTTGGCTGTTACTGAGGCAGTTTTGCCGGGTGGGATAAAGATTGGGAGACGTGAGATAAGGGGAGTGATTTCCGATGGAATGCTGGTTTCCCCAGCTGAGCTTGGAATAAGTGAAGACAGCAGTGGTATTATGATTTTGCCTTCTGATACTGAAGTGGGAATTGATATTCGGAAAGTTGTTGGTATGGATGATTATCTTTTTGAGTTTGAAATTATGCCCAACCGGTCTGATTGTTTGGGGGTGATAGGTATTGCTCGGGAGATCGCTGCCTTGTTGGGGAAAAACCTGAAGCTACCACCAGCTGAAGTTCAAGAAACTGAAGAGTGGGCATCAGAAATTGTTCAAGTTGAGATTTTGTCACCAAACTTTTGCCCTCGTTACTCAGCGAGACTCTTGAAAGAAGTTAAAGTTAGACCTTCTCCCTATTGGCTTCAATTTCGCTTGAAAGCAGCCGGTCTTCGACCAATTAATAATGTGGTGGACGTTACTAACTATGTGATGTTGGAAACGGGTCAACCTCTTCACGCTTTTGACTTTAGTTGCATTGGAGGAGCTAAGATAGTGGTTCGACAGGCTAAAGATGGGGAAAAGATTGTGGCTCTCGATGGTCGCGAGTATGTTCTAGATAATGACACTCTAGTGATTGCAGATGAAAAAGAGCCGGTAGCAATTGCTGGGGTTATGGGGGGGAAAAACTCTGAAGTAAATGAAAACACAACAGAAGTTTTACTTGAGTCTGCTCATTTTTCACCGATTAGCATTACTAAAACTTCCCGCAGGCTTTCTTTGAGCAGTGAAGCTTCGTACCGCTTTGAGAGAGGAGTTTCGATTGAAGGGACAGTTTACGCGGCTAATAGAGCTGCTTATCTTTTAGCAGATCTTGCCTCAGCTAAGGTTTGCCGTGGTGTTGTTGATTTTTACCCCGTTCCTTATCAGAAGAGAAAAATTATTTTTCGCCCAGGCAGAGCTTCAATGGTTTTGGGGAAAAAGATTTCAGCTGAAGAAATGAAAAGAGTGTTTTTCTCGCTAGGATTGCAAGTTGAACCAAAAGATGAGACATACATTGAGGTCACTATACCGGCGTTTCGGCCTGATTTGGAAAGAGAAATTGATTTGATCGAAGAGGTGGCTCGCTTCCATGGTTATAATGAAATCCCTTCAACTTTACCAAGAATCAGAGGTGGGCGGGGTCTTAATTCTTATCAAGTTTGGCAAAGACAGCTTAAAGAGATTTTGGTTGGTGCGGGTTTAATGGAAGTGATGAACTTTAGTTTTTTTAACCCCAGTCTTTCAAAAAGGCTGCTTGGTTATGGCACTTTCAGCGGGGTCGAGTTGGTAGAGATAGCTAACCCGATTTTAATTACTGAAAGCGCGCTTCGTCCAACTTTGATTTTTGGTTTGATAGAAACTGTAAAGCGGAATTTGAGCCGGAATAATGAGAATTTGAGTTTATTTGAGATTGGTAAGGTGTTTTTTAGAAAGAAGGGAGAGAGGAAAGAGGAGGAGCGCTTGGGTATTATTCTTTGCGGCGGCTGGCAAGAAAAGGACTGGGCAAACGATTTTCGTCCTTTTGATTTTTATGATTTGAAGGGGGTAGTTGAGCTGATTTTAAAAGCTAACCAGTTAAGGAAATGGAAGTATAAAAACTCTAATTATCCTTTCTTACATCCTTTTCGCCAAGCTGAAGTTTATGTGGGAGATAGATTGCTTGGTTTTCTTGGGGAACTATCACCTGAGTTAGAAGAAGATTTTGATTTTAGTAATCGTGTTTGGTTATCAGAGCTCGACATTCAAGCAATTTTTGAATCTCGGCAGACACCTTATTTCAAAGAAATACCCCGATTTCCACCTGCTCTTTTTGACCTTTCTTTTTTAGTTGACAAAGGGATTCCAGTTGGTGATTTGTTAAAAACGATAGAGGAAACAGCGGACCACTTAAAGAAAGTAATAGTTTTTGATGTTTACGAAGGAAGGAATCTCCCGGAGGGCAAAAAAAGTGTTGCCTTTCGCCTTTATTTCCAGTCGGCTTCTAAAACCCTCTCGGATGAAATGGTTGGGAAAGAAGTTGAAAAGGTTGTTCACGCACTTTCAAGTGAGTTTAATGCTGTACTGAGAAAAGCGTAGGGATAGAAGGAGAGAGCAAGGAAATTGAAAGTTGGGATTTTTGGTGCCTCTGGTTTTACGGGTGGTGAGCTTATTCGAATTTTGCTGCGCCACAAAGAAGTTGAACTTACTTTTCTTGGCGCTTCAACTCAAGCGGGGGAACCGGTTACTTCCGCTCACCCGCATCTTAGAGAATTGAAAGGCAGAAACTTTGATAGCTTAGATGTTGAAAGCGCATTGAGTAAGGCTGATTTTTTTTTCATTGCTTTACCTCATGGAAAGGCGGTTGAAGTCGTTCCTTCTTTGCTTTTGGCGGGTAAGAAGGTAGTTGATTTAACGGCTGATTTTCGTCTGAGCGATTCTTCCAGTTATCCATTCTGGTACGGTTTTGAACATCCAAAACCTGAGCTTTTAAATCAGGCAGTTTATGGCTTGACTGAGATTTATCGAGAAGAGGTTAGGAAAGCTCAATTAGTGGCTAACCCGGGTTGTTATCCCACAGCAGTTATTCTGGGATTGGCACCCCTTTTGTCTTCAGGGATAAAAATTTACGAGGTTTCGGTGGTGGCCGTCTCAGGTTCATCTGGAGCAGGTCGGGGAGGGGATGAAAAAGTTTCACTTTCTATTCTTTCGGAAAATTTAATTCCTTATAAAGTTGGTTTTACTCACCAGCACCTGCCGGAAATTCTCGAGCAAATTCAAAAGCTTAGCGGGCAAAGTTTGAACGTTTCTTTTTGTCCGATAATTGGGCCTTACACCCGCGGTATTCTAGCAACTCTTTTCTTGAGTTTTTCTGAAAATTATGAATTCTCCGAACTTAGAACGCTTTTTCACGATTTTTATCAGGGTGCCAATTTTATTAGAATTTTAGAATTAGGCGAGCTGCCTCAACTAAAATCGGTCAGGGGAACAAACCTGGTTGAGATTTCATTAGTAGAAGGAAAGGGCAGAGCATGTTATGTGATTGTTTGTCTTGATAATCTAGTTAAAGGAGCTGCGGGGCAAGCAGTTCAGAATATGAATTTAATGGGTGGATTTCCAGAGACTGAAGCCCTTGGAGTTTTGCCCCTTTACCCTTAACAAATTTTATTTTATTATTATTTTTTAAAAATTTTTTT
>CALKMS010000160.1 GCA_938091145.1 uncultured bacterium | reverse complement strand
CGGCTAGCCCTTTTTGAAATTTTTTATCTCCCTGAAATTCCAATTGGGGTTTCCATCAACGAAGCAGTTGAGCTGGCTAAGATCTATGGAACTGAAGATTCAAGTCGGTTTATAAATGGACTTTTAGGAAGAGCAGTTCGTGAATGTTTTCGGGAAACAAGTGGTGGGGATCAGCAAGATTGATTTAAACGAGTCAATTGTCTATATTATCGGAATGGGTGGTTTCGTTGTCTGAAAAAAATTTAAACTTTGAAAAAGCTTTAAAAAGGTTGAAACAGATTTCTGAAGAGATTGTGAAAGATGAGACCAGCTTAGAAAAGTCTCAAGAACTTTTGGAAGAAAGCGAAGCCCTTATAGAGTTTTGCCGAGAGAAGATTAGCGAACTTCACTTACTGGGGGAAAACGAGAGTGAGTCAGTCGATCACGCTGCAGACTGATTTTAAATCCGATCTGGAACTTTTTGAAAATTATTTAAAAGAAATTTTAAAGGAAAGGTATGAAGGAAGGTTTCCTTTTGAGTTAAACCAAGCAATTGTTTACTCTTTAACCGCTCCAGCTAAGCGGATTCGTCCTTTGTTAGTGCTTAAATCAGCTTCACTTTTTGCTTTTCCTTCCGAAGAAATTCTTCCACTAGCAGCTGCAGTTGAATTTATTCACACTTATTCACTCATTCATGATGATCTGCCTGCTTTAGACAACGATGACTTGCGGCGGGGAAAGCCCACTTGCCATAAGGTTTTTGGTGAAGCGGTGGCGATTTTAGCAGGGGATGCTTTGTTTGCTGAGGCTTTCTTTCTTGTTGCTACTAAATTAAGAGCGAAAGATCGATTAGTTAGAAAGATTTTTAGAGAGTTAAGTGAGGCTACTGGAGCTTTTGGAATGGTTGGAGGTCAAACCGTGGATATTCTCTCGGAGGGTAAGAAAGTTTCTAAAAAGACTCTGGAGTTTATTCATCTTAACAAGACGGCACAACTTTTTCGATTTTGTTTGAGAGCACCTGCAATTTTGGCAGAAGCTTCAACTGCAGAGCTGGAAGCAGTCACTAAATTTGGATTGAATTTCGGTTTGGCCTTTCAAATAATTGATGATCTTTTAGATGAAACTTTTCCAACTGAAAAGATAGGCAAGCCTGCGGGTAGCGATCGGAGAAAACAAAAGGCAACTTATCCTTTACTTTTTGGTATTGAAGAATCGTATGCAAGGGCAAAAGAATTGATAGAAGAAGCAAAAGAAAAGATAAGATCTCAGTTTAGCGAAAGAGCTGAACCTTTAGAAAAAATTGCTGACTATGTGATAGAGAGGTCAATTTAGTTGAAGAAAAAGGTTTTGGATCGAATTAATTCCCCAGCTGATTTAAAGGGACTTAGCAAAAAAGAGCTTAATGAATTGGCTCTAGAAATAAGGGAATACATAATTGAGGTGGTCAGTCGTTGTGGTGGCCACTTAGCTGCTAATCTCGGGGTTGTAGAGTTGACCATTGGTTTACATTTAGCACTTGAAAGTCCGAAAGACAAAATAGTTTTTGATGTTGGACATCAATGCTATGTTCACAAAATTCTGACCGGAAGGCGAGAAGAATTTAAGACTTTGAGGCAGTTTGGCGGTTTGAGCGGTTTCCCGCGGCGTGAGGAAAGTGAGCATGATGTCTTCAACACCGGTCATGCTTCAAACTCAATAAGTGTGGCTCTAGGCTTGGCGAAGGCTCGGGATTTGAATGGTGGGGATGAGACTATTGTTGCGGTTATTGGTGACGGAGCTTTAACAGGCGGTATGGCTTTTGAAGCTTTAAATCAGGCTGGACATCTCAGGTCACAATTAATAGTGGTTTTAAACGATAATGAGATGTCGATTGCTCAGAATGTTGGTGCTCTTTCCTCTTACCTTTCTCGTCTGCGGCTTGACCCAGCTTATAACAAGATAAGGGAAGACCTGGAGGAAACGCTTCGGAAAATACCGGGGATCGGAGAAAGGCTGGTTTTTTGGGGAGAACAATTTAAGGAAAGCATCAAAAAGTTATTTGTTCCTGGGATGCTTTTTGAAGAGTTAGGTTTTAAGTATATTGGTCCGATAGATGGCCATAACATTGAAAGAGTTGCTACCGCTGTCTCACTAGCTAAAAAGATAAGAGGTCCGGTTTTAATTCATGTTTTGACGAAAAAGGGCAAGGGATATCCTCCGGCTGAGGATGGGCCGGAAAAATTTCATGGCGTTTCTCCTAAAATTGAGAAAGAGAAAGACGAGCCTTGTTTTTCCTCACTAAGTTATACCGAGGTTTTTGGTAAGGCGTTGGTGGAGTTAGCCGAAAGAAATGAAAGAATTATTGGCATCACTGCTGCCATGCCGAGTGGAACGGGCTTGAATTTGCTTGCCCAGCGTTTCCCTGAGCGGTTTTTTGACGTGGGAATTGCTGAGCAGCATGCGGTAACTTTTGCTGCTGGTTTAGCATTGGGAGGTTTTATTCCAGTCGTGGCTATTTACTCAACTTTTCTACAAAGGGCTTTCGATCAGCTCATTGAGGACGTTGCATTACAAAACTTACACATTGTTTTCGCTATCGATCGAAGTGGACTGGTAGGTGAAGATGGTCCAACCCATCACGGAGCATTTGATTTGAGTTATTTGAGGACAATACCAAATTTGGTAGTAGCGGCTCCAAAAGACGAGAATGAACTTCGTCATCTTCTTTATACCGCAATAGAATCTAACTGTCCTTTCGCTATTCGTTATCCCCGAGGCAGTGGCTGGGCAAGAGTTGAGCTTGAACCTTTTAAAAAGCTTCCCATTGGCAAATGGGAAGTTTTGCAGTGGGGAGAAAGAGTTGCTTTATTGGCGTGCGGGAGGATGGTGAAGGTCGCATTAGAAGTGAGTTCTCTCCTAAAAAAAGATCATTTGAAACCCACGATTGTTAATGCCCGCTTTATCAAGCCTTTAGACATTGAAATGTTGAGAGGAATTGTGAAGACGCACGATCTAATAGTAACTCTGGAGGAAAATGTTTTGGCAGGTGGCTTTGGATCGGCGGTTAGCGAAGCGGTTAGCCGACTAAACACTTTAGCTAAAATTCAAATGTATGGTTTACCAGATGAGTTTGTGCCACATGGAAAAGTTGAGGAACTATTTGATTATTTAAAGTTAACTCCTCCAGTTATTGCTGAAGGAATAAAAAAATTTGTTTTTACAGGAAATGATGACGAAATCTTTAGAAATAGATACTCTAAGATTAAAAGGTTTTTGAGAGCTACTAGATGGCTGAAAAGCCACTAAAAAAAGGCAAGAGACGTCTTGATCAATTACTGGTCGAAAAGGGTTTAGTTGAATCACGGGAGAAAGCGAGGCGATTGATTATGGAGGGAAGAGTACTGGTTGATGGAGAGCGAGTTGTTAAGCCAGGAGCTTTTGTAAGAAAAGATTTACCTTTGCGTGTATTGCAGCCTCCTCGTTTTGTTTCCCGCGGGGGTGAGAAACTGGATTTTGCTTTGAGTTATTTTGGAATTAGTGTCGATAACAAGGTTTGTTTGGATGCTGGTAGCTCGACGGGCGGTTTTGTGGATTGTCTTCTTCAGCGAGGGGCTCGGCTAGTGATTGCTGTTGATGTGGGATATGGGCAGTTAGCTTGGAAACTGCGCCAGAATAATAGG
>CALKMS010000159.1 GCA_938091145.1 uncultured bacterium | reverse complement strand
CATCTTGTGCAATGAAACAAATCATGTTCACTTCACACATGACCACAGGGGGATCCACTTCAAAAGGGATTTTGGAGAAAGACAGGACTGGTTCAATTGTTCAAAGATTTTTGATTTTTGTCGCAAGCAAGCTGCAAAGCTATCGCGATGATTTTTATGCAGTTAGTTGTGAAGCTTCAGACTTTTACTAATTAGGGTTGAGACAGCTATTTGTTTGTTTACAACGAGTGCTTGCCGATAAAAGGCTTTTTCTTTTGTGCATTTTGAATATTTTAAAAAATAAAGTTAAAAACATTGTTTTAGATGTGATTAAAGTGTTAATTTGGTAAAAACGGAAAAGGCTTGGTTTTGAGGGAACAATAAACTTGAACCCAAGCGAGTTTCAATTCTTTCTGTCGAAAATAGTTGTTTTTCAAAGAGGCTTTATGTTTTTGCCAAAAACTTAGTTTGATAAGATTTTTGCTTGACTTTTCTCGGCATTTTATTTTTTTTAGATGGTTTGATAAATTAGTAGTATGGGTTTGATTTATTTGGTAAGACATGGTGAGACTGACTGGAACAGAGATGGACGGTTTCGAGGACGTGAAGATTTAGGTTTGAATGAGAAAGGGCAGAAGCAGGCAGAAGCTCTGGCAAGGTTTTTTGAATCTCGAAAGATATCAGCTGTTTATTCCAGCCCCTTGAGAAGAGCTCGAAAAACTGCTGAAGCAATTGCTGGCCGAAAGGGCTTGCCTGTCGTGGTTCATCACGATTTTATTGATGTTGATTACGGTAAATGGCAGGGATTGAAACTGGAAGAGATAAAGGAAAAGTTTCCTTTAGTTTATCAACAATGGTTGCTCACTCCTGAAAAAGTTACTTTTCCTGATGGCGATAATGTTCAAACGGTGATTAAGCGGGCGACAGAAGCTTTGTTGAGGTTAGGGATTAATCACCAAAGAGAAGAGATTGTGGTGGTGGCCCATCAAGCAATAAACAAGATGATTCTTTATCATTTTTTTCATCTAAAAAAGCGGATTTGGGAGATACCACAGGACGTAGCAGCAATTAATCTTATGGCTTTTGACGGTAAAGACTTAAGTCTCGAGTTTTACAACTACACCGAGTATTTACTGGGAAGCGTGGTTTAAAATTAACTCGAGAGAAAACTTCAAAATTCGGTTAATGTTTTGTGCTTAAAGATGAACGGCAAGATTTATCTTTAAAAGGTTATTTTTTTCCTTTTTTTTGTTTACTAGCTGCTCTAAGTTAAAATTTTTTTGTTGCTTAAAAAAAACTCCCTTGCTAAAATATGCATAATTTGTTACAAAGAGGGAGAACATGAGTTTATTGGGTCTTTTGGTTTTTTTGATTGTTCCAACGGTCTTGCTTTTGATTGTTTTGTTTCTTTCTTTTATTCTTTCTCCTGAGATTGATAAAACTGGGGCCAGTCATGAAAGTTATGAGTGTGGGAACATTCCTTTTTCTGATGCTCGCCTTCTCTATCCTGTTCGCTTTTACTTTGTAGTTTTGCTTTTTCTGCTCTTTGAAGTGGAAGCAGCGCTTTTAATTCCTTGGTCTATAGTTGTAAGGAAACTCAGTCTGAATGGTGTTTTAACTGGATTATTTTTTCTCTTTTTTCTTTTGGTTCCCTTTCTTTTTGCTTGGAAAGAAGGTGTTTTAAGATGGCTCGAACCAAAGGAGATGTGATAAGAGAGGTGAAGCCTAAAGTTCATTTAGGTCCTTTGGAAGAATTGTTAAACTGGGCTCGCTCTCGTTCTATTTGGAGTTTAACTTTTGGGCTGGCTTGCTGCTCAATTGAGATGATGGCAGCGTATGCTTCCCATTACGATTTGATGCGATATGGTGTTATCCCCCGTCCTTCTCCCAGGCAGTCGGATCTAATAATAGTTCCTGGCACCTTGACTTATAAAATGGCTCCGATTTTAAGGCGGCTTTATGAACAGATGCCTGATCCAAAGTATGTTTTGGCAGTAGGCAGTTGTGCTATATCGGGGGGCTGCTTTTACTATGATTCTTACTCTGCAATCAAAGGTGTCCGGGAAGTTATTCCGGTTGATGTTTTTGTTCCAGGCTGTCCGCCGCGACCGGAAGCGTTTATTGAAGGATTGTTAGAAATTAGAAAAATGATAAGGGAAGGAAAGTGAAAGACTTAAAAAATAAAGCAGCAAAAAAGCTGGGAAAGTCAGGGAAAGTTGAGGTAAAAGATGGCGATTTTTATTTTTTTGTTGATAAGGAGGCACTTTTGTCTTTTGCCTCCTGGCTTAAAGAACAGGGTTTTATTTATTTTTCTTTTCTTACTGCGATCGACTGGAAAGATAAGATTGAGCTTGTATACCACTTGGTTGAACTTGATTTTAACACTAAAGCTTTTGTTAAAACCTTGGTTGAGCGAAGAAAGCCCGAAATTGATTCTGTCGTTTCTATCTGGAGAGGAGCTGACTGGCCTGAAAGAGAAGTTTACGACTTGTTTGGTGTTTCCTTTAAAGGTCATCCAAATCTTAAGCGGTTGCTTTTGCCTGATGACTGGGAAGGTCATCCTTTATTAAAGGACTATAGAGATAAGCGAGTTGTAAAAAGGCCAGATTACTTTTGACTTTGGAGGTATGAGTTTTGGCTTTGCGGACTGAAGAATTTTTGATAAATGTTGGGCCCCAACATCCAAGCACTCATGGGGTTTTTCGAATCGTTCTCGGTTTAGAAGGGGAAAAGGTGGTATCCGTTGAGCCTCACATTGGTTATCTTCACCGCGGAGTTGAGAAAATAGCCGAAAATCGAACTTACCATCAATTCATACCTTACACTGATCGAATGGATTATGTGGGTGCTATGCTTTCTAACTGGGGTTATGTGAGGGCAGTCGAGAAATTAGCGGGAATTGAAGTTCCACTCAGAGCTGAATATATTAGGGTCATCGTTGGCGAACTCCAAAGGATTGCTAGCCATTTAATTGCTCTTGGAACGGCTGGCTTAGATGCTGGAGCTTTTACTTTTTTTCTTTATGCTTTTAGGGAAAGAGAGGAAATATTGAGGCTTTTTGAGAAGATTTGTGGAGCCCGCTTGACCTATAGTTATTTTCGTTTTGGCGGGGTTAGTCGGGATATAAATTCTGATTTTGAAAAGGGGGTACGCAAGTTTTTGAAAACTTTTTCCGCTAAATTGGATGAGTATCGGGATTTACTTTTTGAGAATCCAATCTTTCTTCGCCGAGCTAAAGGGGTCGGTATCTTGCCGGCTGAAGTTGCATTGGAAGCGGGAGCGAGCGGGCCTGTTTTGCGTGGTAGTGGTGTGAGTAGGGATTTGAGAAAGCTTGAAGGCTACTCGGTTTATAAAGAATTTGAATTTTCGATTCCAACAGGCAAAAAAGGCGATTCTTGGGATAGATTTTGGGTAAGACTGGAGGAAATGAGGCAAAGTGCGGAAATTGTGAGACAAGCACTGGATGGTCTGCCGGAAGGTAATTTCCAGACTCAGGTGCCTCGCTACTTGACCCCTCCACCAGGTGAGGCTTATGCAGCTGTTGAAGGAACCAAAGGAGAGTTGGGTTTTTATATTGTAAGTGATGGAAGCTTTAAGCCTTATCGTTTAAAAGTTCGAAGCCCAGCTTATGCTAATTTGGCTTTGTTACCATATTTATTAACGGGAAGCCATTTGGCAGACTTTCCCATAATTTTAGGGAGTTTAGACCCCGTTTTTGGCGAGGTTGATCGATGAATATTTGGTATTTTATAGCAAAAACGGCAGCCTGGTCGGCTGGCATCTTTATGGGGCTTGCTGGTTTGATAATGGTTTTGGAATACTTGGAAATAAAGCTGGCCTCTCATTTTCAGCACCGCGTTGGCTTTTACCACACTGGTTGGCATGGGATTCTCCAGCCGGTCGCCGATATGATAAAACTTTTATCAAAAGGTTACTTGGTTCCAGAAAAAGCTGATTGGTGGATTTATCAAAT
>CALKMS010000158.1 GCA_938091145.1 uncultured bacterium | reverse complement strand
TAAAAAAGATTAAAAAAATTCCTTACCTGCTACAAAACACGTTCCAGGCCCCACTAGCAAGAAAGTGTTTAAATAAATAGAAAATCAAAGAGAAAGTTTTTTCTTTGTCTGCCTTTCGTCAGGTTTTCTTTAAAAATGACCCGAACAACCAAATTTTAATCAATGACCTCTACTGGCTAACTTTAGAAAACAACCCCGTTGAAAAACCGTCGAACAACCCTTGATTGAAGAACCCTGCTCTTCCTGACTTTAAACTCAGCTCTCAGTTGAGAGCTTGACAATACCAGAGTCGTAAAACCTACTCAAATTTTAAATCCGAGCAGGCGGGCACACCCGGCAAACACTGAGCAAAACGCACCGCATTCCGAATCGCTTCTTTACTGATTTCAATGGAATAAGCAACCAAGGTCTCGAAATCAGCTTCGGCTTCGCCAGTTGCCGCTACAAAACTTACATCGCCATCGAAACGAGTATGAACTGGCTTTATAACTTGAGCAAAAGCATCTTGAATCCTTTGCGCTAAGAGATTGGCTTCTAACTTGCTTAACTTAGCATTGGTTACCAACAAAAGAAGCGTCGTGTTAGCGAAAAATGGATTTTCCTTTCTTACTGATACCTCCTTCTGGATTTCTGCTAGAAACTCCCCTCTTTCATTTATAGCTCCCGCCAGAATTGTTCCATCTTCGTTGTAAATATCACCTAATGAATTGACAACCGCTAAAGCTCCAATAACTAATTCGCCAACCTCCAAAGAGGTGTTTCCTAAACCACCTTTCATCCAAAATTGTGGTCCAGCCCACTTCCCAACCGTTGCCCCAGTTCCAGCCCCAACATTACCTTGTTCAAAGTTTTTGTCAGAAGCTAACAAACAAGCTTGATAGCCATTTTCCGCCGTTGGAAAAACTTCAGCCGAACCCAGATAAAGGTCAAAAATTACTGCAGCCGGAACAATTGGAACAATCCCCCACTCGGTTTTAAAACCAAGACCTTTTTCTCTTAAATACTTCATAACTCCATCAGCTGCCGCCAACCCATAAGAACTACCTCCAGTTAAAAGAATTGCCTGAATTTCAGAAACTGTTTTATAGGGAGAAAGCAAAGCTGTTTCCCTCGTTCCAGGAGCGCCACCTCGAACTTCACATCCAGCAACCGTCCCTGGCGGAAAAAGAACAACAGTGCAACCAGTTACATTTTTTTTATCACTATAGTGCCCAACTTTAACTCCTTTTACTTTAGTGATCAAATACCTCACCCCTTTTTAGCATTTTTCTTGACTCTATTTGCTAATTGATGACCAATTTCGAAAGTTTGCTCCAAGATATCTTTCCTCTTCAATATGGCTCCCTTTTCATCTATTTGCGGTATATAAAGCTCGAAATTTAGTTCAAAACCAGCAGTAGCAAAAAAAGCTTTGACCGTCATTTTTATAGAATCAAAATAGTCTGGGCGATTCATTCCCCCAACAACAATCAAAGCTCCCGGTCGTTTTTTTTCAAAATAAGGCTTTTTCAAAATGTAACGAGCTACCCACCAGGCTTGAAAGCGATCGATAGCGGCTTTAGCTTGAGCTGGTAAATGGCCAAAAAATATTGGCGAGGAAAAAATGAGGCCCGAAGATTCTTGAATTTTCTGGTATAAATAATCCATATCATCCTCCAATATGCATTCGCCAGTCTCCTGGCAACCGCCACACTCAATGCAGGGTTGAACATTAAGTTCAGACAAAAACACTTCTTCGGCCCCTAGCCCATTTTCTCTAACACCATCTAAGGCTGCTTGCAAAAGCAAGCGGCTGTTGCCATTTTCGCGTGGGCTTCCCGCTAATCCTAAAACATAGCTCATTAATCTAAGTTATACTCCTTTCCTAAACTCTTTGCCAATATTTCGGCAAGTCTTATCTCACGATAAGAAAAGCTAGCATTTTGCCAGATATAGTGAGGTGCTTCCGGGTCGAAAATCAACTTGTAGTCTTCTTTATTTTCAAACAAAGGAGTACCTGGTAAAACATGAAGAGTACTAAAAATAATCCGATGAGGAGCTAATGAAAGAACAAAAGCCGTGGAAGCCAAAAAACGATAAAAATTGTCACCCGGCAAACCAATAATCAAATCACACAAAACTTTAATACCCGCTTTTTTAAGTGTTAAAACTCCTTTTCTAAATCTCTCTTTGTTAAAACAACGATTTATATTTTTGAGAGTATGAGGATGAACTGCTTGTGGCCCTGTTTCCACACTCTCAACTGAAGCATCTTTCAAAAGAGAAACAATGTCACCATCAATGTTCTCAGCTACTACCTCGATAGTGTGTAAAGAGGCTTTATTTATCCCAGCTTCCTTAAGCACTCTAACCATCTTCTTGAGATGCTCCCGGTTTAAGTTAAAAACAGGGTCAACAAAAGAAAAGTTTTTTATTCCTTTATCAAGAATTAACTTTACATCCCTCTTTATCCTTTCGAGTGAAAAATGTCGAACACGTGAATAGTTTTTTCCTTCGAAACAATATGCACATTTAAAGGTGCAACCTCGGTAAGTTTCTAAATAAGTTGAGCCGTCCTTTAGTTCAAGAACGCCAGCTTCAAACGGTGAAGGAATTTTATCCAGAGGCTCAATCAGAGAACGGGGTTCATTTACCACGACGCTTTCGCCATTTTTAAAAGCAATTCCTCTAACCTTTCTTAAAGGCTCTTTTTTCAAAAAGGTCTTTATTAGCTCAACAAAAGTTTCCTCTCCCTCTCCAGAAACCACCGCTGCTAAAAAAGGCAGCTTTTGAAAAACTAATTCAGGATGAGGAGTTACTTCTGGTCCCCCCAACACTATTTTTGCTTCTGGCCAGAGACTGTTTATTAGGCGAGCTAAGTGTTGCATTTTGTTAAAATTCCAAACATAACAAGACAAGCCGATCAAGAAAGGTTTTCGACGAAAAAACTGGATTATCTGATGAACATCGTAGCAATCAACACAAAGATCGATAGCCTCAATTTCAATATTGCTTTTAAGTTGTTGATCAGCTTTTATAGAAGCTTGAAGGTAGCCTAAAGCTAAAGAATTATAACCATGGATGTTTAAAGCAACCAAATAACAATAATTTTCTTCGCTCAAAGCCGCTCCATTTCCTTTTTTAAAAACTCAAAATCTTCAAACTTTTCAGATGAGATCAACGGAGATACTCTAAAATCTTCTAACTCTTGATAAAAAGAAGGAACTCCTTGGCAAACTTTCGATGCAGAACACTCTAAACAGCTTTTTAATTTGCTTGCCTTAAAAGAAAAAAGAAAAGACGAAGTTAATAGCTCGCCATAGTGATAACAATCTTCCCCAAGAAGACAAAAAGGAACATTTTCCGTCTGAAGCCAAATCAAGTTTAAATTGGCTATTTTGATAGCCTCTCTCACCTTTTCCAGGGTGAAATCGAGTTTTTCTAAAGGCGGAACAATAGAAAGGACAAATCGGTCCGGGCGAAACTTAAGTAAGAAAACAAGATTTCTTGTTACTTCGTTAATATTAGCGGAGTTAACAATTATTCTAAAAGAAAGAAAAGGATTTTGGCCATTTTCTAAAGATAAACGGCGCAAATTGGAAATTCCTTGTAAGACTAATTCCAAACTTAGGTCACTATTCGTCATCGCCTGATAAATTGCCGGCTCAAAAGAGAAAAATTCAATTTCGAAATGGTGAGCGCCTTTGCTTACCAGGTTGAAAGTGAGATTAAAATCGGAAAGTGGTGCAGCTGTCGTTTTAATCATAATTCTTCTGGCTCCTTTTCGTCTCAAATTTGCTACCAGGTCAGTTAAAAAATCTACGGTCAAAGGTTCACCGCCAAAAATCTTGATGCTTTCAGGAAGTTTGGGCTGGTTCAAAAAATCATTTAGTTTTTCTGGAGAAAAAAAATCTTGCTTTATTTCCGAACAAAATGAGCATGAGTTTAAACAGCTGTTATTAATCTTTAAACTGTGATAACGAATCATCAGTGTTCTCTCCTTTTATCACATTTCCAGCCTTCTCTTCCT
>CALKMS010000157.1 GCA_938091145.1 uncultured bacterium | reverse complement strand
AAAAAGGGTTTAGTCAATAAGGAAAAACCATTAGTTAACAAAAAAACTTTAGAAAGTTTCTATCCCAACCTTTCGTTAATAACTGGTCGGACCGAAAAGGAAACAGAGCTGTTCCTTAAAATTTTTTCTTTTCAATCACTTTTTGAGAAAAAAGCTATAGTTTATGATGGAATGTTAGCCAATAAACCTCATCCCGCGCCATTAAATTATTTGATGGAAACATTTGGATATCAAAAAGCTGTCTATATCGGTGATGTTCTCGACGATTGGTTGATGGTCAAAAGGTATTGTAAAATTCATTCTGAAAAGAAAGTTTTTGGCGGTATTATTGTCAATTCAGCGAGGGAGATTAAATTTTTTTTAAATCAAGGAGTTGACTTTGTGGCAAATTCGACAGAGATTGCCCTAAAATTTTTAGTCCAGAGAAAGGCGTAATGAAAAAGTGCGAAAAGCGAGAATAGAGCGAAAAACAAAGGAAACAAGCATCTTAGTTGATTTGAACATTGATGGTAAAGGGGAAACAGAGGTGGAGACAGGGCTTCCTTTTTTAAATCACATGCTTGAAATTTTAGGTCGCCATGCTAATTTCGACTTACTTCTTAAAGCCGAAGGCGACCTTGAAGTTGACGCCCATCATACTGTCGAAGATATTGGAATTGTTCTTGGGCAGGCTTTAAAAAAAGCATTAGGAAATAGAGAAGGCATAAATCGTTATGGGTTTAGCCTGTTGCCTATGGACGAAGCCTTGGCCCAGGTGGCTTTAGACATTAGTGGGCGCCCTTTTCTGAATTTTGATGTTAACTTTACTCAGAAGAAAATTGGTCAGTTTGAAACCGACCTTTTCTGCGACTTCTTTCAGGCTTTTGTCAATCATTCTGGCATAACTCTTCACATTAAAACTTTATCGGGGCGCAATGATCACCACCTTATCGAATCAGTTTTTAAAGGTCTGGCTAAATCTTTAGAAATGGCAGTTTCTTTGACTCGCCAAAATATACCATCAACTAAAGAGGTAATTGATTGATTTTAGTGGTTGATTACGGTTCAAGCAACCTTTTAAGCGTGGCTAAAGCTTTTGATTATTTAAAAGTTCCAAACAAGATAAGTTCTTCCCCCGAAGAAATTGCCAAAGCTAGAGGCGTTGTTTTGCCTGGAGTCGGCTCTTTTGGCGATTGCTCGAGAAATCTTAAAAATCGAGGACTCGACCGTGCAATAATTGATTATTTATCTACTGGCCGTCCTTATTTAGGGATTTGTTTAGGTATGCAGATTCTTTTTGAAAGTAGTGTAGAGGAAATTGGAGCTAAGGGTTTAGGTGTTATCAAAGGAAAGGTTCAAAGGTTGCCGGCGGGAGTGAAAATTCCCCACATTGGCTGGAACAAACTAAAAATAATAAAAGAGCATCCTTTTCTTTACGGGATTCCTCAGGATTCGTACTTTTATTTTGACCATTCTTTTTACTGCCAGCCAGAAGACCTATCAGAAGTAATCGGACTAACAAATTATGGAATTGACTTTCCCTCAGTGGTTGGAAGGGAAAATTTTTTAGGAGTTCAGTTTCATCCGGAGAAAAGCGCTGAAATAGGTTTACAAATATTAAAAAACTTTGCTCGCTTTGTTGAAAAAGCCAAATGATTGTTTTTCCTGCTATCGACGTTTTAGGTGGCAAAAGCGTCAGACTTTTTAAAGGGGAGTTGAAAAATTTAAAAGTTTATTATGATGACCCGCTTGAACCGGCATTAATTTTCGAATCACTGGGTTTTTCCCATCTACACTTTATTGACCTTGACGGAGCTCGTTCTGGAAAGCCGGAAAACCTTTCTGCTCTTCAAAGGATTGCTCAAAACACGCATTTGACAATACAGTTTGGAGGAGGCTTGAGGAGCCTCGAGAGCGTTGACAAGGTTTTAGAGTTGGGTGCCGAAAGAGTAATATTGGGAACTATTCTTGTTAAAAATCTTGAACTTGCTGAAAAAGTCATTAGTAAATACGGTCCCGAGAAGGTAGTAGCAGCAGTCGACGTTAGAGATGAAAAAGTTGCGATAGAAGGTTGGCAAAAGAAATCTTCTTTTGCTTTATTTGAATTGGCAAAAATGCTTGAATCATTAAATCCTGGTCATCTTTTAGTAACCGATATTGAGCGTGATGGAACTCTCAAAGGGGTTAACTTTAGACTAGTGGAAAATTTGCTTGCGATGACAAAACTTCCGATAATAATTTCTGGAGGTGTTTCTTCTTTAGAAGATATTAAAAAAGCAGCTGAACTTGAAAAAAGAGGGGTTGAAGGGATTGTGATTGGCAAAGCCATTTATGAAAAGACCATCGACTTGAAAGAAGCGGTGAAATTTAACAATGCTAACTAAAAGGATTATTCCGTGCCTAGATGTAGACCAGGGGAGAGTGGTCAAGGGAGTTAAGTTTCTGAATCTCAGGGATGCTGGTGACCCGGTTGAGCTGGCAAGTTTTTACAACTCTGAAGGCGCTGATGAATTGGTTTTTCTAGACATTACTGCCTCAGCTGAGGGCAGAAAGATAATGATTGAAGTTGCAAGAAGAACAGCCGAGCGGGTTTTTATTCCGTTTACGGTGGGTGGAGGAATAAAAACCATTGAGGAAATCAAAGAAATTTTACGCGCTGGTGCCGATAAAGTTTCATTAAACACAGCGGCTGTAAATAACCCTCGCTTAGTTACTGAAGCAGCAAGGAAATTCGGTTCTCAGTGCATTGTGGTGGCTATTGATGCCAAAAAAAAGGGCAACAGCTGGGAAGTTTACATTAACGGCGGTCGCACACCTACGGGTTTAGATGCTGTTGAGTGGGCAAAAAAAGCAGAAAAGTTAGGGGCTGGTGAAATTTTGCTTACTAGTATGGACAAAGATGGTTCGCAAGAAGGCTATGACATTGAACTTAACAAAGCCATTACCTCCACTGTGAACATTCCCGTTATTGCTTCTGGTGGAGCCGGGAGTTTAAAGCACTTCTATGAAGTTCTAACTGTGGGAGGGGCTGATGCAGCCCTTGCCGCATCCCTGTTTCACTACGGAACTTTAAGAATAGGCCAGGTAAAAGATTACTTAAAACAGAAAGGTGTACCTGTCAGATTAGTTTTGCAGTGAACTTTTTTCTGATAGAATTAGATTCCTAAATGGAAGAATTGAAGTTTGATGAAAAAGGTTTAATCCCCGCAATCATTCAGGATTATAAAACTGGAGAAGTCTTAATGCTGGCTTATATGAATCGGGAGTCATACCAGAAAACAATGGAGACTAACCGCACGTGGTTCTTTAGCCGAAGCCGGCAGCAGCTTTGGTGTAAAGGGGAAACATCTGGAAATATTCAGATTGTCAAGGAAATTAAATACGACTGTGACGCTGATGCTTTGCTTGTTTTGGTTGAGCAAATAGGGCCAGCCTGCCACACCGGCAATCGGAGTTGCTTTTACCGGAATGCCAAAGAAGATCCTGAGGGCCTTCCAACTCATTGGTTGTTCAAGCTTGAAAAAATAGTTGAACAAAGAAAGCATGAATTGCCTGAGGGCTCCTACACAGCCAAGCTTTTTGAAAGAGGCCAAAAATACATTTCAGAGAAAGTTAGGGAAGAAACGGCAGAATTGATAGAAGCAGCTAAAAATGAAACTCGCCAAAGAGTAGTTGAAGAAGCGGCTGATTTAATATTTCACCTGCTTGTTCTCCTTCGAGAAAGAGAGATTGACTTTTTTGAGATTGAAAAAGAGTTGATGACTAGACATCAAAAGAAAGTTATAAAGGAGGAGTAAATGTCAGACGGAGTGTTTCAAGCAGAGTTGGAAATTGGAGGAAAAACACTTTATTTTGAAACCGGGAAGATAGCTAAGCAAGCTGATAGTGCTTTCGTCGTGACATCTGGAGAAACAGTTGTTTTGGTGACCGCTGTTTCTTCGGATGAGCCGAGGGAGGGTATTGATTTTTTCCCTTTGACTGTTGACGTTGAAGAGAAAATGTACGCTGTAGGGAAGATTCCTGGCGGTTTTTTTCGGCGAGAAGGCAGACCTAGTGAAAAGGCAATTTTAACAGCCCGTTTAATTGACCGTCCGATAAGACCTTGCTTTCCGGAAGGCTTTAGAAACGATGTTCAAATAATAGCTTCGATACTTTCTGTCGATCAAATTAACCCACCCGATATTTTAGCCATTAATGCAGCTTCGCTAGCTCTCACTGTTTCAGATATTCCTTTTGAGGGACCAATTGCTGCTGTCAGAGTTGGTTATGCTAATGGCGAATGGTTTATTAACCCTACATACCAGGAAATTGAGTTTGGTCTGCTTGATCTGGTAGTCGCTGGCAGGGAATATACGGAAAACGGGCAGACAAAAATTGGTTTAATTATGGTTGAAGCTGGTGCTGCTGAAGTAAAGGAGGAAATGCTATTTGAAGCCTTCAAGCAAGCTGAACCTTTCATTCAAAAATTGATAGAGTTTCAAAAGGAAGTTCAGCGAAAAATTGGAAAGCCAAAAACCTCTTTTGTTGCCGAAGAGCTCGACCCTGAAATTGTTAGCAGAGTTAGTGAGCTCGCATTGCCTCATTTGAAGGAAGTTCTTCATATCTTTGAAAAAAACGAGCGAGAATTAAGAATTAAAAACCTAAAAGAAACTATAGTTGCTGAATTAAAGGAGGCTGAGTGGGAGTTTGAAGAAGCAGAGGTTGAGAAACAAGCCAAAAAAGCAATTGACAAACTACTAAAACAAGAGATGAGAAAAATGATTGTTGAAGAAAACGTTCGTGCTGACGGGCGCCGCCCCGAGGAAATTAGGCCGATTAGCTGTGAAGTTGGTTTGTTACCTCGCACTCATGGTTCAGGGCTTTTTACGAGAGGACAAACTCAAGTTTTATCTGTTGCCACTCTCGGTACTGCTTCTGAGGAGCAAATACTTGATGGGTTGGAAGCTGAAGAAAGCAAAAGGTTTATTCACCACTATAATTTTCCTCCCTTTTCGACAGGAGAAGCTTATCCTTTGAGAGGACCAAGAAGGAGAGAAATAGGGCATGGAGCGCTGGCTGAAAGAGCACTTTTACCTGTAATACCGCCAGAAAGTGAGTTTCCTTATACTATTCGCGTAGTTTCTGAAGTTCTTGAATCCAACGGTTCCACTTCCATGGCAAGCGTTTGCGCCAGCACTCTCGCTTTGATGGACGCTGGAATACCAATTAAAAGAGCAGTGGCCGGAATTGCCATGGGTTTAATTAAAGAAGGTGAAAAAGTTGTTATCCTAACTGATATTTTAGGCATGGAAGATGCTCTTGGTGACATGGACTTTAAAGTTGCAGGCACAACTGAGGGAGTGACCGCTTTGCAAATGGATATTAAAATTACGGGAATATCCGCTGAAACTCTTAAAGACGCGTTGCTAAGAGCAAAAGAGGCTCGCCTTTTTATTCTTGATAAAATGCGCCAGACAATAAGTGAGCCTCGACCATCTCTTTCGCCTCATGCCCCAAGAATTTTTACTCTTCGTATCCCTCAAAATAAAATTGGTGATCTAATTGGACCAGGCGGGCGCGTTATAAAAGGTATTATTGATGAGACGGGAGTAAGCATTGATATTGAGCCTGACGGAACAGTTTTTATTGCTTCCAAAGACGAAATTAGTGCTGAAAAGGCTCGGGAAATTGTCGAAAGCATTACTCGGGAAATTAGAACCGGAGAACGTTTTCTGGGTACTGTAACTCGAGTCGCCGATTTTGGTGCTTTTGTAGAAATAATTCCGGGGAAAGAAGGCTTGGTTCATATTTCCAAACTTTCTCCTCACCGAGTGAGAAGTGCTAAAGATGTTGTGAAGGTGGGAGATAAACTACTGGTTGAGGTTGTCGAGATTGACTCAATGAATCGAGTAAACTTAGCTTCAGTTAGTTATCTTGAGCATGTCAGGCGCCGACCTTCTCCTCCGAAAAAATGACCTCGAAAGAACAGCACTATAAGAAAGCAAGACTTGAAAATGGGCTGGAAGTCTTTACTGAGGAAGTCCCCACTTTCCGTTCAGTTTCTTTGGGTTTCTGGATAAAAGCCGGTTCTCGTTATGAAAAGCCAGAGGAAGCCGGGATTTCTCACTTTGTTGAACACTTGATCTTTAAGGGTTCAGCTCGTTACAGCGCTCAGGATATTTCCACTATTTTTGATAACTTAGGAGGCGAAATAAATGCTTTTACTGGAAAAGAGTACACTTGTTACTACTTTCGTTTGCTTGATGAACATCTTGATAAAGGATTTGAAGTTCTGACGGAAATTCTTCAGAATCCTTTATTCAAGAAAAAAGACATCGAATCTGAAAGGAAAGTAATTTTGGAAGAAATTGCTATGTACGAGGATACCCCAGACGAAAAAATCCACGACTTGTTTTTAAGCCATTTGTTTGAAGGACACCCTTTAGGGAAAAGTATCTTGGGTAGTGTTGAGACAGTAAAAGGATTAAGCCAGGAAGATCTCAAAAATTATTTTACAAATTATTACTTCCCTGCAAATATTGTCTTGACTGCTTCAGGTAGTTTTAAGCACAAAAAACTTATTGAAAAGCTTAAAAGTTGTTGGGTAAAAAATGACAAAAGGAAAGTAGATCACATCTCTTTAAAGGTTAAAACTTCCCAAAAAGTAGTAGTAAATTTCAAAAAGACTGAACAGGTTCATCTTTGCTTAGGAGTGGAGACATTTGATGCCCGCCATCCTGATCGTTATACATTAGCTATTATTGACACTTTGCTGGGAAAGGGGATGAGTTCTCGCCTTTTTCAGGAAATCAGAGAAAAAAGAGGATTGGCTTACTCGGTTTTTTCCTACTGCTCTCTTTTTGATGAAACGGGAGCTTTTGTTGTTTACGCGGGGACAAACAAAAAGAACTTAAAGA
>CALKMS010000156.1 GCA_938091145.1 uncultured bacterium | reverse complement strand
CTGAAAGTGGTGGCGGAGCTTTGCCAACCACTTCGATTTCAAGTTTCGGTGTCGCCCTTTCTTACCCTAAAATTTCCGCCCAAAAACTCCAAGAGCAATTAAGAAACTCAGAACCACCAGTAATAGCGCGGGTTCAAGAAGACAAAGTCGTTCTGGACATGCGAACAATCTTTCCTGAAGAAGAAAAAATAATAATTGATGCTCTAAGAAATATTATTAAAAGCTTAATGCTCAACTGATGAGTTTTTACATAGTTGGTACGGCTGGACATATTGATCACGGAAAAAGCTCCTTGGTTAAAGCTTTAACTGGCGTTGACCCTGATCGCTTTGCTGAAGAAAAAAGGCGCGGTATGACCATTGACTTAGGGTTTGCCCATTTACCTCTCCCTTCAGGAAATGAAATCGGCTTTGTGGATGTGCCTGGTCATGAAAAGTTTATTCGGAATATGTTGGCTGGAGCTGCCGGCATTGATGTGGTTATTTTAGTTGTAGCCGCCGACGAAGGGATAATGCCCCAAACTCAGGAGCATTTTGAAATTTTAAATCTATTGGGAGTCAAAACGGGCTTAATCGCTTTAACCAAGGTAGACCTCGTGGAAGATGCTATTTGGTTAGAATTAATCGAAACTGAACTTAGAGAAGAGCTAAAAAACAGCTTTCTGGCTGATGCTCCGATCATTAGGTTTTCCGCAAAAACCGGCCAAGGAAAAGAAGAGCTAATCAAAGCTCTGGACAACGCCGTCAAACAAGCGGAACCAAAAAAAACTAACTTGCCGGCTCGTTTCCCTGTTGACTGGGTTTTTTCAAAACCAGGATTTGGAACAGTGGTAAGAGGAACGCTTTGGGAAGGAGAAGTCTATGTTGATCAGCAACTCCTTTTGCTGCCTCAAAACGAAATAATTCGAGTTAGAGGAATCCAGTCTTTTGGCCAAAGCTTAAATAAGGGAATAGCTGGCCAGAGACTAGCGCTAAACCTCGCTTCTATCACCAAACAAAGGCTTAAAAGAGGCGATGTGCTTGTTGAGCCTGGCTTCTATCGCCCAACCTCAACAATCGACTCTCAGCTCACTCTTCTCCCTAAAGCCGCCAAACTCAGACAAGGAGAAGAAGTTCTTTTTTATCACGGAACAAAAGAAACCACTGCTAAAGTCCGCCTTTTAGAAACTGACGAAGCTCGTCCGGGAGCAACCTACTTGGCTCAGTTTCGGTTAACTGAGCCGCTAGTTGCTCGTCGCGGCGACCATTTCATAATCCGCCGCACCTCACCTTTGCGAACCATCGGCGGTGGCAGTATTATTAATCCTTACCCACCACCAAGACACCGTTTTCATCAGGAAGTTATTTCGCTTCTTGACCTTTTAAGCAAAGCTGATGACAAGACATATTGCTTGGAAATAATTAGAGAAAAAGGCATAATGGAAAAAAGCGAACTCAATTACTATTTGGTTGATAGCAAAGAAAAAATTGAAGAAGTTATCAAGTCTCTTCTCAATGAAGGAAAAATCTTAACTGTTGGTCATTTTTTGATTTTTGTCGATGAATTTAACGCCAAACTTAATACCCTTCTAACTCTACTTGAAGAAAATCAAAAGAAAAACCCAGCAAATCCCTATCTTTCTAAAGAATCTCTTCGCAGCAGCTTAAAAATTGCCAAACCCGTTATGGAGAAAATCATCAAAAAACTGGAAGGCGAAGGAAAAATTGAAGTTTCCGAGGAAAAGATAAAACTGAAAAAAGAAGAGGGGATGAGCGAGATCAGAACTAAAGTCGAAGAAATCTTTCTAAAAAACCCCTTTTCCCCTCCTTCCCCCCAAGAAGTTGCTGCAATGTTTCCCGCAAAACAAAAAGAGGCTGAGCAAATGGTTTATCGTTTAATTTACGAAAAGATACTGATAAAAATTGGTACTTGTTATTTTCACCGCCAAGCAATTGAGAAAGCAAAAATTTTAATTGGCGAAGCCATAAAAAAACGCGGCCCCCTAACACCTTCAGAAATAAAAGAGCTCCTTAGCTCAACCCGCAAATTTGTAATCCCACTCTTGGAGTATCTTGATAGGCAACGCTTCACCCGGCGTGTCGGAGAAAAAAGAGATTTAATTAAGTAGTTCAATAAAAAAATGGCGGAAGGGCACAGGAATCGAACCTGCCCGGGACTTCTTCAGCCCCATACTGGTTTTGAAGACCAGAGAGGGCACCAGCCCTCAAGCCCTTCCAAATAAAATCCAGATAAAATTATCTTGCTAAGTTACTTATTTTACAAGTCCTTAAAAGCTTGAAGATTTATTTCTTAAGCTTTTTTGCCTTTCATAACATATAGCTAAAAACTTAAGATAAAAATATATCAAAAAAGCATATTGTCGGCTACAACACAACTATTTTTATTTTCATTGGCTAAATCTTTAAAAAATTTAAGCTCCCTTTACTATTTAGTCCAAAACTCCAAAAACCGAGTAAGCAACCAAGGTTCTTCAAAAACGCTGATAATTTGGCAAGATTCGTGCTTGCTTAGGTAACAAACTATGCTTCTCCGGAGTCATAGGTCTTCCCCAGCGCCGAACCAATGATTTTTCAGCCATTCTTTGCTCTCGGCTCTAATACTTAAAGACTCGGATTAAAAGCCAACTTCTAG
>CALKMS010000155.1 GCA_938091145.1 uncultured bacterium | reverse complement strand
CAACCAAAGGCGGGCCATCATCCCTGCCAGTTAGAACGAGTCTTAACAAGTGAAACACAAATCGCGCTGGTTTTCCCATTTCAGATGATAGCCTTCGGATATTAATAACTAAATTTTCCACCGCTTTCCGGTTGAATTCCTTTTCCAGCTCCACCATATTCGTCAATTCCCATAATATTCTTTGGGACTGCTCTGATTTTATCAAATCCATCTGTTCCTGGCTAAAAACTATTTTTTCAAATAAGAAAGATTGAGCAAACGATTCTATCTCTTTCAAGGTTGGGAGGTTTTCTTTCACTAAATCGAAAAAACGATTGAACCGAGGATGGTCAATAATCTTTTGCCAACTAGTCTTTTCAAAAAAAGATAAAAGCTCCCGAGCTCGATCAGCTCCAATACGACTGAGATGCTCTCGATTCAACCACTTTAAACGAGAATAATCAAAAATGCTCGAAGCTTTACCAACCCGCTTAAGTGAAAAAAGGCTAACCATTTCGTCAAGGGTGAAGACTTCTTTTTTCTCAATCCCCGCCGACCAGCCGGTTAAAGCTAAATAGTTTAATATAGCTTCCGGTATAAAACCACTTTCTCTCAGTTCCCTGATAGAGAGGCTCTTTTCCCTTTTTGACAGTTTATTGCCCTTCTCATCGACCAACAAAGGAAGATGAGCAAACTCAGGAGGAGAAAGCTCAAGTGCTTGATAAAGCAGAAGATGAAAAATAGTATTAGTTAGATGATCTTCCCCCCTTATGACATGAGTTATTTTCATTAAAGCATCGTCAACAACAACTGCAAAGTGGAACGTGGGCTGACCGTTGCTTTTCATTACCACAAAATCACCAAAGTAGGAAGCCTCAACTTCTATAGTCCCTTTAATCAAATCATTCCACTTAATCCGACCCTTGGGAACTTTAAACCGCCAAGCAGGCGAAAATTTACTAGAAAGTCTGGCCACCTCCGTTTGATCTAGGCTTGAGCAGCCGCAAGGGTAAGATTTTATTGCCCCCTCTTCTGGTGAAAAACTGGAAATCTTTTTGCTCGAGCAAAAACAAGCATAGACAGCTCCCTTCCGCTTTAACTCCTCAAGTTTTTCCCAATAAAAATTTAACCGCTGACTCTGCCGATAAGGACCATACTTCCCCCCAATATCCGGGCCTTCATCCCATTTGAGACCCAACCATCGCAAGGAAGAAATAATTTCTTCGGTTGCTCCTTCAAACTGTCTAGTAACATCGGTGTCTTCAATCCTCAAAATAAAATCACCCTTCTGCGATTTAGCAAAGAGGAAATTAAAAAGTGCGGTCCTCGCTCCTCCCAAATGAAGAAAACCAGTAGGAGAAGGAGCAAACCTAACCCTAACTTTCATCTTTCTCCTGCAACAAAACGACTGCTTGGGCAGCTATTCCTTCTTTGCGGCCAACAAAACCAAGCTTCTCAGTAGAAGTAGCTTTAATGCCTACCCGACAACCTTCTAAACTAATCGCTCGAGCGATACTTTCTCTCATTTTTTCTCGGTATGGGGCAAGCACGGGCTCTTCGGCAATAATTACAAGATCAACGTTTACTATTTTAAAACCTGCCGAAGAAACTTTATTGACCACCTTTTTCAAGAGATCAATTGAGGAAGCTCTTTCCCATCTTTTATCCCAATCAGGAAAGAAGTAGCCAATTTCCGGAAGAGCAGCGGCTCCTAGTAAAGCATCCATTAAGGCATGTAAAACCACATCTGCATCCGAATGGCCTCCTAAACCAAGAGAATAAGGGATTTCAACTCCGCCCAAAAAAAGCTTCCTACCAGAAAGAAAAGGGTGAACATCAAAACCTATTCCAACTCGCATCTTTCTTTTAAAATCGCTTCAGCTAAAACTAAATCAAAAGGTGTAGTTATTTTAAAGTTTGCATAATCACCGAGAGTCACTGCCACTCTGTAACCTAGGGCTTCAACTGCAGCGGCTTCATCTGTAAACTCGATCCTCTCCTTTTTCATAACCTGAAAAACTCCGTTTAAAACTTTTTTCTTAAAAACTTGTGGCGTTTGGGCCTGCCAGATAAACCGTCTGTCCAAAGTCCTGACAATCAAACCGTCGCTTACTTCTTTTAAAGTATCAACAGCCGGAACAGCTACCACCAAGCCATCATAAACCCCTAAATCCTCAACTGCCCGCGCTATTATGTCGGGCTTGACCAATGGTCGGGCTCCATCGTGCACTACCACAATTTCAACACCCTCTGGTAGAGCCTCAAACCCTTTTGCCACCGAATCCTGCCTTCTCCGACCACCTTCAACCACTGCCACTATTTTTTTAAAATTTTCCTCTTGAATCATTTCAACTGCCCTATTCATCTCTTCAGCATTTACCACTAAAACAAGGCAGTCGACAACGGAACATTCTTCAAAAGCTTTCAAAGTCCAGAAAAGAATTGGCTTGCCCATTAGAGATAAGAACTGCTTTTTTCTTCCCATCCTCTGTCCTTGCCCAGCGGCTGGTATTATCGCTCCAACCATTCACTACCCTCAGTTGGCTTGGCAAAAATTATTTTTCCTGATGAAGTTTGAATCAAACCAGTGACTACTACTTCTATTTCCTTGCCAATAAAGCGTCTGCCATCCTCAACCACCACCAGGGTACCATCTTCAAGATAGCCTGCTCCTTGTCCTCTTTCTTTACCCTCCTTTACCACAGTAATCTTTACTCTCTCCCCCGGCAAAAAAACTTGCTTTAAGGCAACAGCTATTTCATTGAGGTTCAAAACTTTTACCCCCGACAAGGAAGCTACTTTGCTCAAGCCATAATCAGTAGTTATTATAGTTCCCTTTATTTCAGCAGCTAAGCTCAATAGCTTGTCATCAACATTCTTAATTTGAGGATAGTCCTTCTCCTCAATTCTCAACTCTCCCCCTGACTTAAGCCTTTCTAAAATTTCAATAGCTCTCCTTCCCCGAGCCCGCCTCAAATCATCTGAGGAGTCAACCAAGCTATGAATCTCACTTAATACAAAAGAGGGCAGAACAAGTTCGCCCTCCAAAATACCAATTTCTTTCAAATCAGCTACTCGACCATCCACCACCGCGCTAGTATCGAGAATTTTTACACTGCTTTTAGCAATAGCTTGCTCATCATCTACTAAACCCCTCAACTCTGAACGTTTCCTCCAAGCTATAAAAACTCCTCCCGAGCCAAAGAAAAAGAAAATTAAGAAAATTAATGGATAGGAAAAAGAAAAAGAAGAAATAAAAAGAGGAAGTGAGATTAAAGAAGCAACTAACAAGCCAACCATCAAGCCAAAAATAAGGACAATAAAGTCAATGGCCGGAATCTTTTCTAAAGATTGTTCAAGAAAACTAGCCATTCGATCCGCATGATGACCAACATACCCGCCTATCAAATACCCGAGGCCTACAAAAAAAAGAACAAACAAAACATAAGAAATAATCGGGGAGTAAAACTTTTCAAATTGCGAAGCCAAAAAAGAATAAATTAAATAGCAAAGCAGAACGAAAAAAAAGATTATTATAAGTCTAATTAACTCTCGGTACATGTCAACTTCATCTCTCCAAAAAGAAAGAGTAAGTTCCAATTCCCCCTTTCAAACGCTCCAGCCCCTGGCGAATAGCTCGAGCCCTAATCTCTCCCACTCCTTCAACATCGTCAAGTTCATCTGTGGTTGCTTCCGTAATCCTCATCAAACTCCCAAATTTCTCAACAATTCTATTTACTACTCCAACCGGCAAACGAGGAATCTTTCTTAACACACGATAGCCCCTTGGCTGTAATGCTTCCTCCATCTTTTCCAGATCGCCATCATAACCTAAAGCCTCAGCCACTCGCGTTGGGTCTAAAAGTTCCTCCAGAGAAAAACCAGCCAAGGTTTTCAAAACTTTATCTGAATTTTTTTCATTCTTCACATAATCCCTAATCAACATCGACCTCTCTTCTTCCAAACCTGAAGCTAATTCCTCAAG
Organism: uncultured bacterium; assembly: GCA_938091145.1. Lineage (GTDB taxonomy): Bacteria > Actinomycetota > Aquicultoria > SKW223 > CALKMS01 > CALKMS01. The sequence continues at coordinate 6,773 of CALKMS010000155.1, read as the reverse complement.
CTGCATTTTAATAAGCCGACCTTCAACCCCTAACTCAGCAACGTATCTTTCAACTTCCCGGGCAATCCTAGCTGCCATTTCCCCTCGCTGAATAGTACTAACCACGTCAGCCAGAGTAGCTGCATCAGCAAACTCTAATTGGGTCAAATTTGAACTCATTTTATCAAATCGCTCCCGATATCTTTCTAAAGTTTGAAGAGCTTGATTAGCTTTACCTAATAGAACTTCAACCTGAGGTAAAACATACTTTTGCCCCCTCAAGTAAAGCGAAACAATATTCCGACGTTGAGAAATAGCAATCACTAAAGCGTTAGTCTGACGAGAAACTCTTTCTGCCGTTCGATGTCTCATTCCGGTTTCTGAAGTCTTTATTTTCGGGCTTGGATTAAGGTGAACATTAGCCATTAAAATTCGATCTTTTTTTTCATCTATCAAAATTGCTCCATCCATTTTAGTAAGTTCAGTCAATCGAGCAGCTGTCATCGGACAGTCAACCTTTATTCCGCCATCGGAAATTTTTAATACCTCAGGCAGATCACCAATAATTATCAATGCTCCTGTCCGGCCGCTCAAAATTTGCTCAACCGCTTCTCTCAGTTCAGTTCCTGGAGCTAAAACTTTGAAAACTTCACGAAAAACTTCTTCTTTAGTAGCTTTGCCTCGATTAACCATTTTCTAAAAGAAGGCCCAATACCTCCTTGATATTTTTCTTAAAAATCAATTTAATTGGTTTTTCTGCCTCAATTTTATCATATTTTGGCATAATTACTGATTTAAAACCTAATTTTGCTGCTTCTCTAAGCCTCAAATTGATAAAAGGAACTGGCCTTAACTCTCCACCCAGACCGATTTCGCCTAAAAAAATCATTTCTCCTGGCAAAGCAATATCTTTCAAAGAACTAAACACGCTCACTAAAACGGCAAGGTCAGCTGCCGGATCGTTTAAACGAAGACCCCCCGCCGTGCTCAAATAAACATCATATTCAAAAAGGCGAAGGGAAACATTTTTTTCTAAAATCGCCAGAATCAAGAGTAAGCGGTTCAGGTCTATCCCGAGCGAAAGCCTCCGAGGATTGGGGAAAAACGTCCTGTTCGTTAAAGCCTGTAATTCCAAAAGAAAGGTCCTTGAACCTTCCATTACTGGAGCAACAGCTGCTCCTTTCCTTTCCAAACTCTGAGAAACAAAATGGGAAGTTGGATTTTCAACCTCCCGTAAACCAGCAGGCCCCATTTCAAAAATACCAACCTCATCAGTTGACCCAAAGCGATTTTTAACCGATCTAATAACTCGGTGAAGGTCAGAAAGACTGCTCTCAAAGTAAAGCACTGTATCTACCAGGTGCTCAATAACTTTAGGTCCTGCCAGCTGTCCTTCTTTGGTAACCTGACCAATTAAAAAAAAAGTTATACCTTCCTTCTTGGCTATTTCAACTATTTTCAAAGTAGCTTCCCGCAGCTGGTTTGGACTCCCTGGCAAAGAAGGAATCTCCGGAAAGTACAAAGATTGAATGGAATCAACAATCACCACTTCAGGTTGATTCTCTTTAACACTCTCGAGAGCAACTTGAGCATTAGTTTCACACAAAAGATAAACTTCAGGCAAAGAACGGTTCAATCTCTTTGCCCTCATCGTTATCTGAGGCGGTGATTCTTCTCCGGAAACATAAAAAACCTTTTTATTTTGGCTAGCTAAGTTAGAAGCAACCTGAAGCAAAAGGGTTGATTTGCCTATCCCCGGCTCTCCACCCACCAGCACCACTGAGCCTTTAACTACGCCCCCTCCGAGAACCCGATCAAATTCCGAGAATCCAGAGCTAAAGCGAGGTTCCTCTTGAAAATCAACTTGAGAAAGAGTTTTAGGTTCAGGCAAATCGAAGTTGAATTCTTCTAACTTATCTTTTTTTTCTTTAAAGCTATCCCACTCGCCGCAGTTTGGACATCTTCCAAGCCAGCCTGAGGCTTGATAACCACAAGCCTGACACTGGAAGAGGCGAGAAGGCTTCATTCTTCTCTCTCAGCTGAAGTTGCAACTTTTTCTTTGGTACCTTCTTTAACCCAGAAAAATATCTCCTTTTCGGAAGCATCAACCACAACCGTCTGGCCCGGCTTAAAGTTTTCAGCCAGCAAAGCTTCCGAGAGAGGATCTTCAACTAACTTTTGCAAAGCCCGTCTCATAGGACGAGCCCCTAAAGAAGGATCAAACCCTTCTTTTATTAAAAACATCTTAGCTTCTTTAGAAAGCTCAAGTTTCAGTCCTTTATCAGACATTCTCTCTTGGAGCCGTGAAAAAAGCATTTCGACAATCGCCTGGATTTCCACCTCAGTCAACTCATGAAAAACAATAATATCATCCAAACGATTGAGGAATTCGGGAGGAAAAACTCTTTTGGTCTCCTCCAAAAGTTTAGCTTTCATTTTTTCATACGAAAGCCGGCCCGAAGCTCCAGTGGTAGCAAATCCCAGGCTTACACCCTTCTGAATGTCTCGAGTTCCTAAGTTAGAAGTCAGAATAATAATTGTGTTTTTGAAATCGATTGTTCGACCTTGAGAATCCGTTAAGCGCCCATCCTCCATGATTTGGAGAAGAATATTAAAAACATCACGATGGGCCTTCTCTATTTCATCAAACAAGACAACTGAAAATGGTCTTCTTCGAACAGCCTCAGTGAGCTGGCCGCCTTCTTCATACCCAACATATCCTGGTGGCGAACCAACCAAACGGGAAACAGAAAACTTTTCCATATACTCTGACATATCCAATTGGACTAACGCCTTTTCGTCGCCAAACAAATATTCAGCCAAAGTTTTAGCCGTTTCGGTCTTCCCCACTCCTGAGGGACCAAGAAACAGAAAAGAGCCAGTTGGACGCTTCGGGTCTTTTAAGCCGGCTCGCGCTCGACGAATAGCTTTAGCTAAAGCCTTAACTGCCTCATTCTGACCAACAATCCGCCGATGCAATCCCTCTTCCATTTTAATGAGTTTTTGAGATTCTTCTTCCGTCAAACTAAAGACGGGGATTCCGGTCCAGAGAGATGTAATCTCGGCTACTTCTTCTTCCCCAATTTTTGGAAGAAAGGATTCTTGAGCTTTTCTCCAGGCTGCCTCTTTCTTCTTTCGCTCAACGTAAAGCTTTCTTTCCTTATCTCTGATCGAAGCAGCTTTTTCAAAATCCTGAGACTTAATTGCTTCTTCTTTTTCTGCCTTCAATCGCTTAATCTTTTCATCAATCTTTTTAATCTCTGGTGGAAGCTGAGTAGCTTTTATTCGGACCCGAGAAGCTGCTTCATCTATTAAATCTATAGCCTTGTCAGGTAAGTAACGGTCACTTATATAGCGATGACTCAAATTTACAGCTGCTACTATTGCCTCGTCAGTAATAATAACGCGGTGATGGGCTTCGTAGTGACTGCGGAGACCTTTTAAAATTTCAATACTTTCAGCAATACTTGGCTCTTCAACCATCACCGGCTGAAACCGACGTTCAAGCGCTGCGTCTTTTTCAAAGTGTTTCCGGTACTCATCAAGAGTAGTCGCACCAATCGTCTGAATCTCGCCCCGAGCCAAAGCGGGCTTCAATATGCTAGCCGCATCAATTGCGCCTTCAGCTGCACCCGCTCCCACCAAAGTATGGATTTCATCAACAAATAACACCACATTACCTTTCTTTTTTATTTCTTTCATTACCCTTTTAAGCCTCTCCTCAAACTCGCCCCGGTACTTAGAGCCAGCCACTAATGCTCCCAAGTCAAGAGTGTAGATTTCCTTGTCGTTAAGAATCTCCGGAGCCTCTCGCCTGGCAATTCGCTGAGCCAAACCCTCAACAATCGCTGTTTTCCCGACGCCGGGTTCACCAATTAAAACGGGATTATTTTTAGTCCGACGAGTCAAAATCTGCATCACCCTTTCAATCTCTCTTTCTCTCCCAATAACCGGATCAAGCTTGCCTTCCCGAGCTAGACGAACCAAGTTTCGCCCATATTCCTCGAGCGTGGAGCCCTTGCTTTGACGAACGTGCGGCTCAGCTTCAAACGAAGGCGAACCAACATAGCCACTCAATGCTCGAATAACCTGATTTCTCAGGCTTTCAAGGTCAACCCCAAGTTCAAAAAGAACATGAGCGGCAACACTTTCTCCTTCTCGAACAAGACCCAAAAGCAGATGCTCCGTGCCTACATAATTATGGCCAAGCTGCAAAGCTTCGCGAAAAGCTAGCTCAAGAACTCGCTTAGCTTTAATAGAAAAAGGAATGTTTCCAGTGGGAAGAGAATCACCTCGTCCTATGAGGTCCTCAATTCTTTGCCTAACTTCCTCAGCATCAATACCAAGATCATTTAAAACTTGCACAGCCAAACAGCCCTCAACACGCAAAACACCCAAAAGTAAATGCTCTGTTCCAACATAACTATGATTTAAGAGCCTGGCCTCCTCTTGAGCATTAACTATGGCTCTCCGAGCTCGTTCAGTAAACCTCTCTGAATAGTTTTCACTCATTTTTAAAAAACCTCATAATAAAATCACACTAATATTTTCCCCCCGATTTAGGAGTTTTGTCAAACGAAAATAACCTTAAGTAAAAATTTAAAAATTACTCTTCTGGACGAAGTTGAGGAAACAGCAAGACCTCCCTGATGGAGTAAACATCGCTTAAAAGCATAATTAGTCTATCAATTCCCAAACCCAGTCCACCAGTTGGTGGCATGCCATACTCTAATGCTCGAAGGAAGTCTTGGTCATAGAGTTGGATCTCTTCTTCCCCTTCCTGTTTAAGTTTTGCTTGTTCTTCAAAACGTTCCTTTTGTTCCAGTGGGTCATTAAGCTCAGAAAAGGCATTAGCTAGTTCTCGGCCGGCAACAATAAGCTCAAACCTTTCAGTCAACTCGGGGTTTTCAGGGTGTGTTCGAGCTAAGGGAGAAATTTCCTTAGGATAATCCAAAATAAAAGTTGGCTGGATTAATTTAGGCTCAACTAACTTTTCAAACATCTCAGCAATTATCTTTCCCTTCCCCCAGTAATTTTTGACATCGATCCCTTCACTTTCAGCTAAATCCTTGAGTTCTGACCACTTCATATTAAAATTAACCTCAATACCAGCATATTTTTTCAAAGCCTCGAGGTAAGTGATTTTTGAAAATTGAGAAAAATCTATTTCCTGACCCTGATAGCTTATTTTTAAACTAGCTTTGGTCTTTTTCAACACATATTGGAGCATCTCCTTAACTAGCTCCATCATATCTCGATAATCAGCGTATGCCTGATAAACTTCAAGCATAGTGAATTCGGGATTATGCTTGATTGATATACCTTCATTCCGAAAACTGCGGTTAAGTTCATAAACTTTCTCCAAACCACCTATGATCAACCTTTTTAAATAAAGCTCAGGAGCGATTCGCAAATAAAGCTCAATCCCCAAAGCTCTATGATAAGTCGAAAAGGGCTTGGCCAGAGCGCCGCCCGGAACTGGTTGAAGAATAGGAGTTTCCACTTCCTGAAAATCGCGCTCGTCAAGAAATTCCCTGATTAATTTAATTACTTTAGTTCTCAAATCGAAAATCTGGCGGGCTGAAGGATTAACTACTAAATCCAGATAACGCTGGCGATATCGAGCTTCAACATCACGTAAACCATGCCATTTTTCCGGCCACGGAAGAAGTGATTTAGCCAAAACCCTGAAGTCCTTGACCTCTAATGAAAGCTCTCCCCGCCGGGTTTTCAACACCCCTCCTTTGATACCGATAATATCACCAGTATCAACATAGTCCAAAAAACGCTGGTATTTCTCCCCTAAATTTTGGTGAGTAAGGTAAAGCTGAATTTTACCGCTACCATCCCTGAAATCAGCAAAAGCGATTTTTCCATGGTCTCTGATCCCCATAACTCTTCCCGCCAACAGAAATTCCTCTTCGACTCTTTCACCTGGTTCAAGATGGCTATAATCATCCCTGATATCTTTTGCTAGCCGATTGCGGACAAAAGAATTTGAAAAAACTGCCTCACCTTGCTCCCTTAATTTTTCCAACTTTTCCAGCCGAGTGAGCTTTTCTTCTGTCTTCTTCACTTACACACCCTGACCGCCAAAATTCGGTACCTGACCTCTCCGGCCGGCGTGCTAACTAAAACTTCTTTGCCAACTTTTTGGCCAAGCAAAGCCTTCCCAACTGGCGACTTGAAAGAAATTTTACCCCTGGCTGGATCAGCTTCTTCCGGGCCAACAATTCTAAAAGAAAATTTCTCTTTGGTGTCTAATTTCTCTACTTCGATTTCTCTCCCAAAAGTAACTTCATCAACTGCCCCCAAAGTTCCATCAACAATCTTGACGCCTGAAATTGCCGCTTTTATTTCAGCAATTCTTCCTTCAATAAAAGCCTGCTCTTCTTTCGCATCTGCATACTCTGAATTCTCAGAAAGGTCGCCAAAATCAACAGCTTCTTTAATGCGGCGAGCCACTTCTCTCCGTTTTACTTTCTCCAGTTCCTCTAGTTCAGAAAGTAAAGATTGATAGCCTTCCCGAGTTAAATAATTCTCTTCCTGAGTTTCACGTTCCATTGACAACCTCCCAAAAAAAAATTTTTAGCTTTTTAGACTACTTAACGATTTTAGAAATCGGAATTTCCAGAATGTCCTCAGCCCCTGCTTCCTTTAGTTTTGGTATCAGCACATTTACCATGCTTTTATCAACCACCGTTACCACTTCATAATAATCAGATTTATAAAGTTCAGAAACGGTGGGTTTTTTCATTGCCGGTAAAATACTAACCACCCTTTCAAGCTTCTCT
>CALKMS010000154.1 GCA_938091145.1 uncultured bacterium | reverse complement strand
TGAACGCTCCGATTTGCCAAATATAAAGTTTGTTTACAAATCAAAAATTACCCGTTTCTTTAAAGGTAAAACGCCTGCTGGAGAGTTTAATTGTTACTTAATTGAGCAGTCAACCTATCCCCAATCCCAGCCTGAGCGCGTTTTTAAAAAAAGCGATTGGTATTCGCCTGAAGTTGGCTTAGTTTATCACATTTCAAAAGGAGATATGTCAAGCACTCAAAGTTCTCTTCTGAAATACAAGCTAAACACAGATTAGATTTATTAACAGTCTTTACAAATCAATGGTTTTTTTATCCAATTTACTTAAACTTTAAAGTGTTCATAGCCTGGCTTTAAAACTTTTCTTTCCCCATTAATAACCAGCCAGGCCCCTTGATCTTCAGTTACCCTTCCAACTTCGGTAATTTTTAAACCAATTTTTTTGGCTTCAGCAAAAATAAGCGGCATTTTCTCTTCGGGAGCAGTGAAAACCAGTTCATAATCTTCGCCTCCGTACAAAACCAACTCAATTGGATCGGCTCCAACTTCACCGGCAGCCTTTTGAAAGTTTTTTCCCACAGGTAACTCACTACAGTAAATTTCAATCCCCACCTTGCTCTCTTCAGCGATATGAATTATCTCACTGGCCAACCCGTCGCTGATGTCTTCCATTGCCCGTGCTCCCCGTTGGGAAAGGAGCTGCGCTTCTTTTATTCTAGGATAAGGTCTTAAGTGAGCTTCTATGAACGGGCTAAAAACTTCAAAGCCCTTAGAATTTGGCAAAATTCCTTTTTCTAAAGCTTTCAAACCCAAAGCTGAATGCCCTAAATTGCCAGTGACTAACACTCTCTCACCAGCTTTGGCTTCTCCGCGAGTTCTTAACATTTTTTTCACTCCAAAACCACAAGCAGTCAAGCTAATAAAAAAAACCTCTGAAGCCACCGTATCACCACCCAGAAGCTCAACATTAAAATCTGAAGCCAAGTCGAAAAAACCATCATATAATTCATTAATAGCTTTCACCCTGTAATCAGGAGGTATTCCTAAAGAAACCAAAAAGGCAGCTGGTTCTGCTGCCATAGCTGCTAAGTCGCTAAGAGTGGCAGCTAAAGTTTTATAGCCGATATCCCGAAAACTTGCCCAAGATAAAGAAAAATGAATATCCTCAACAAAACTATCAGTGGTGAGAACAAGAAGCCTATTTTCCCCCCATCTTACAACGGCAGCATCATCGCCTATCCCAATCAAAGCTCTTCTGTTGGGCGGACTTTTTGCTTTTATTTTTTTAACCAGTTCTAACTCGCCAATTTCCGAAACTTTTTTTTCTTCGCTTGTCAAATTTTTCTTCACTTTTCCTTTTTTAAGTTTTAATTCGAGATTGCGAGGCAAAAACCTACCTACAACTCTGATTTTTAGGTAAGTTAAGGTAATCTCGAACAATTTTCATTGCGCAGTATTCTCCGCACATTGAGCAAACCTCTTCTAATTCATTGGAAAGAAATTGGCGCCGACGAAAAGCTTTAAAAGGGTCGATAGAAAGCTTGATTTGCTCCTCCCAGTTTAAGTTAGCCCTGGCCTTAGCCATTTTTAAGTCCCAGTCCCAAGCTTTTTTAACACCACGGGCAAGATCAGCAGCATGAGCTGCAATTCGAGAAGCAATAATTCCCTCTCTCACATCCTCAGCATCAGGCAACCCTAAATGTTCGTTAGGGGTAACGTAACAGAGAAAATCCGCTCCATAGTAAGCAGCTAGAGCTCCACCTATTGCTGATACAATGTGGTCATATCCAGCTCCAACATCAGTCACTAGTGGACCTAGCACATAAAATGGTGCCTCGTTTGTTAAAGATTTCTGCAATCGGACATTTTCTTCGATCTGATTTATCGGAATATGCCCTGGTCCCTCAACCATAACTTGAACCCCTTTTCTCCGTGCCTCACTTACTAATTCTCCCAAAACGATCAGCTCCTCAATTTGAGCTCGATCAGTAGCATCAGCCACACAACCTGGACGCAGCGCATCACCCAAACTGATAACGAAGTCATAATGATCAGCAAGCTCCAAAATTTTATCAAAATGTTCATAAAGAGGGTTTTCTTTTTGGTGATGAGTCATCCAAGCAGCGAGCAAAGCTCCGCCTCGGCTAACTATACCGGCTACTCTGCCCTCCTTTTCTAAAGCTTTTAAACTCCGCCAGTTTATCCCCGCGTGAATTGTCATAAAATCAACACCATCTTCTGCGTGCTTTTCAACAACTCTTAACATATCGTCCTTTCCTAACTCGAGATAATTACCTCTTTTTGCACGAGCTTCCGCAAAAGCTTGATAAATCGGAACAGTGCCCACAGGAAGAGGAGAATTCCTAATTATTTCCTTCCTTATATAATCAAGATCCCCACCAGTACTTAAATCCATAATTGTATCAGCTTTACTTTCAACTGAAACTTTAACCTTTTTCAATTCTTCTTTGATGTCTGCTTTCTTCTCCGAAGTTCCTAAATTAGCATTAACTTTAACCGAAAGACCCTTCCCAATTGCCGTTGGTTGGGCGGGTGAATGAATAAAATTAAACGGAATCACTATCT
>CALKMS010000153.1 GCA_938091145.1 uncultured bacterium | reverse complement strand
CTTTTAATCAAATAGCGAGCTTCTTTCCCAACTGAAAGGTGCTTGCCGGTTCGAGGAATTTCTAAACTGCCACGATTAGAGGCCACTGGTGCTTTAATAGTTTTTGATTGAAAAAGTTTCTCTCGTCCTTTTGAAGAGGTGCATGATGGCAAAAGAAAAATTAGAAAAAATAAAATTAACTCATATCGACTAATTTTTTAATTTTAATCTTCCTTTTTTCAGCTTACCATAATTTGATACTTGCGAGCAAGCAAAAGAGCTTCGGCTCGCTCTTTTTCGGTTAGCCGCCGATTTATCTCCGGGTAAAATGAAGCTTGATACACCGGATAATATTGAAACATCAAGTTAAAATAAACACCAGGCAAATTCTTACTTACCCAATTCATAATCGGCTCAGTGCAGCAGCTTATATGACCAGGCAAAACTAAATGACGAAGTATCACGTCAGCCTGCTCAAAAGCCAGAAGGAAGTTTCGACTAACCACCGAAAAATAATCTTTTACCTTTGAATATTTCAAAGCGCATTCATCGTTGCCATATCGAAAATCAGCAAGATAAAGGTCAACTGCTCCTTCCAAAATCTCTGCTGTCAACAACGAATAGTACTGATTAGAATTCCAAACCACCGGTATTTCAGTATTAAGCATAAGAAGTGTCTCCAAAACCGTTTTTAAATGCGGAGTCGGTTCGCCGCCAACAAAATTGACGTTTCTTGCTCCTTCTTTTTCTCTCGCTTTAATAAGATATGCAAGTTTTTCTGGATTGGCCAGCCAGCCACCCTGAGGAGCCGTGGCAATATCCCAGTTCTGACAGTAAACACACTTCATTGTGCACCCATTAAAAAAAATTGTGTGCGAGGGAACAAGTTCTGGCTCTTCGCCCAAATGAAGAAACTCGCTGGAAAAATGAGAATCTACAGGAACGCCACAAAAACCAAACTCTCCTGAAGATCGATTTGCCCCGCAATGATGAGCGCAAAGCGTGCATTTTGAAAGAATCCTTTTAGTAATTTCAGTTTTTAGCTCCAGTAAATTCAAACCTTTTTTCTTAAAATCTTTCCCCGCCCTAAACATTTTCATTCCTTCGCGGTGAAGGTTTAATAGTTCTTTTAAAGAAAAACTGTCAAAGCTTGAGCAGCCCGTTTTTAGCTCTTTGAGTCGCAAATAACCGGGTTTCTCTTTTCTTTCTAATATCTGAAAATAACGATGAAGTGTCATAAAAAAATTTTAACGGAAATTAATTGCTTCCGCATAATAAAACTAAGACCGTTTTTTCTAACTTTTTAGTTCCCCCATCCAAACCTAATTTTCTTTTCTCGTTCTTCTTAAAAACAGCAACAAAAACTCTTTTTCATCTTCTTAAAGCTATCTTGGTTATATAATTTTTGGCAAAACTTCTTAAATAATAGAACCAAAAAAACAAACAACAAGTTATTTTTCTAACTGGCGCTCCCTTTGCTTTCTTGCTATCAGACACCGATTTTAGCTTCACAAGTAGTTTCTTTAGGCAAAAAATTTCCAAGAATTCCTGAAATTTTTTTGAAAAGCCTTCTCCAAAACTAAAAACAACTCTTAAACCTCGGCTTTCACTTTATATCACAAAAATAAATTTACTCCTGAATTTATTCCTGCCCGCGAATTTCAATAAAAAAGCTTACTTGCTTGACTCTTGATTCTTCAAATCTTCGAGATGAAGCTGGAAAATGTAGCATGCATCACAGGATGGGTAAACATGGCATAAGCAACCATTCTTTCCTTCCCAACAGCTTAACCTGTTTCTATAGGCTTCACAATTCATATAGTGGCTGGCCGGACAGTGTTTTAAATCCCAGCAATCTTTTGCCATCTAGCTAACCTCCGCTTATTTTATTCTGTCAACAAACTTTTTTCTAAAGCTTCAACTGGAGCTACCGCGACAATTGAATCCCGCGAAACAGCTACAAAGTTAGCTTGCTGTAAAACAGTGTCTTCCTTCAAATCTCTGATAACTACATTGGTCAAAGCCAAAAAATCTTTGGCTTTGACATTCAACATATCAGTCAAACGACTGCCGGGATAGACATGAATATTACCTTCCAGGCGACAACTTTGAGTATAAACTACTACCCTTATCTGCTCTTTAGCTGTGTAACTCACCTTCAGTACCTTCTTTGAAAAAAAGATTTCCTTTTTCTACTAACGATTTTAACAACTTCTATTAACTAAAAAAACTATGAATATGAAAAAAATTAAGCAATAGCAGCTCACCAACAGCCAGGATAACAGCCAATAAAAAAGCTTTAGTCCTCAATTTCTCGCCTTGAAGGGCCCATTCCAACCAATAAAAATTGATAAGGAGAAACAAAAGGAAAATACCAGAAATAATTAAAAAACTCTCCAAATAATACTGGCCCAAAAATCTAATTATCAGAAGTAAAACAAACACCACCCCTAACACTTTTGCCCGCTCAATCAAATAAGGCAAAAAGTTAATTTGAAGACCTAAACCTCTCTTTTGAGAAGGCAATAACAGCAAAGAAAAAGAAAAGCCAGACAAAACACCAGTTATCCATCTCAAGTAGTTGTTTGTTTGCCACCAGCCTAAATAAGAGAGGGCTCCATCAAAAGCCAGAGGAGAAACTAAAGCTAAGGCTAAAATAAAATCCTTTTTAGGTTGGTATTCTTTTGAGAATTTGTAGAGAAATAAAAAAGAAAAGAGAAAAGAAGAATAAAGACCCGAACAGCGAGCACAGACCATCAAAGGTTTCCCATCTACCAGGAAACTTCTCTCTAATACCTGATGACAAACTGCTCTCCCTAAAAAATCAAAAAAACTTAGCATCCAAACAATTGTAAAACATTAAATTGTTAAATACTTAATCAGAGCCTGCAACATTCTCACTTGCTCGCAATAGGTTAAAACGGCTAACCATTGGAGTAAGTTTTTGCCTAAAACTAAGCTATCAAAACAACTGGCAAAAAGTATAAAAAAGGATTTAGGGAATTTAATTTAATAGAGCTTGAGAACTTCCTCAGCTTTCTTTAAATCGCGCTTTTTTGTCAACAAATCCCAGATCTGGCTCGGCTCATAAATTTTTAGCTGGGAAGCAAACTCGCGTTCGCTCACGGATAGAATATTATTTGCTCGAGTTAAAGATTCGTTGCCGACAACCAAACGTGGCTGAGAATTCCACCTTTTAAAGGCAAACTTCAGTCTCTCAATCGCCCTTTCCAGCATCCCTGATAACTCAATTTCAAAAGCAAATGTCGGAACACCATCAATTTCTCTTTTCCAAACAACATCCAGAGTTTTTCGCTCCCCTGGCAAATCCAGTTTATATTCGATTTCTGAGTAGTAAAACTGCAACTTGCCAATTTCGGCTAAAAATTCTTGAATATCCCGGTGGGAAAAAGCCTCTAAACCTTCAGAATACGAGTAAGATCCTACTTGTTCGCTCACACGATAGCCCGTTTGAGCAATAGTAGCTCCCGCAAAAATGTCTTTAATTTCCAGTAAACCAAAAACTCTTTCTGCTCTTTTCCCTAGCTCAACTACCTGTTCATTTTTCAAAAGCTGAAACCCTTGCTGCCAGAAAAGATTGAAATCGTTGATCTTTAAACAGTCGCTACGCCAGCGGTCAAGGGGTAAAACTTTCAAAACCTGAATTCTAAATCTCAGCGGCCAAACAACTTTCTTCTTTAACAGCTCCTCTTCCCAAACTAAATTGAGAGGGTCAATATACTTATCTTTTACTATTCCAACTCCGATAATTCCCCCCACTGGTTTGGTGGCGTAAAGCCACAAAACATCACCAGACAGCATAGTTTTAAACTCAATCTTATAGCGCTGCTTTAATCCCCAGAGCGGCACAGGATTTGACAAAGCTGTTTTCCAATTCTTTGGAATCCCAATAACCAACCAATTCTGAACTTTAGTCAAGCTCATCAAATCGCCTCATCATAACTTATAACACTTTTAAGAAAAGCTCAAATTTAAACAGCGCTCGGGAATAGTTTAAGTTAATAAATCAAAATTTAAAATGCTTAAATAAAACCTTAAACTCTTTCTTTGCAAAGTTAGACAAACCAAAGTGGATGAGAAAAACGCGCCATTAATCCCTCATTTGCCTAATCCTTAATAATACAGACCCATCTGTTTGAGACGAATCACAAAATCTTGAGGATTAGCAGCCATTTGGGCAGCGTCTTCCATAGTAACCTTTCCCTCCTGGTAAAGCCGGGCCAAACTTTGTTCAAAAGTTTGCATTCCATAGTAAGCACCTTCTTCGATAGCTTCTTTAATTTTATAAGTTTCATCTGGTTTCAATATGTAATCCTTAATGGTAGCCGTATTAACCAAAACTTCCACTGCCGGAACAAGTCCAACTCCAATTTTAGGTAAAAGTCGTTGAGAGATTATGCCACGGAGAGTAGAAGCAAAGCTAATTCTTATCTGCCGCTGTTGGTGAGGAGGGAAAAAATCAATGATCCGATTAACGGTTTCAGTAGCGTCAATAGTATGGAGAGTAGAGAAAACAAGATGGCCGGTTTCTGCGGCAGAAATAGCAGCGGCAACTGTTTCCTGATCTCTCATCTCACCAATGAAAATAACATCGGGGTCCTGCCTGACAATGTGGCGCAGAGCATCAGCATAACTATCGGTGTCTATCCCAAGCTCTCTCTGATGAATGAGGCTTTTTTTATCTTGAAAAACTATCTCAATTGGGTCTTCTATAGTTATGATATTTGCTCTTCGCGTCTGATTTATATACTCA
>CALKMS010000152.1 GCA_938091145.1 uncultured bacterium | reverse complement strand
TCTTTAATTTTTCTTATCAGAACTTGTATTTCCTGAAAACACTGGTGCTCTTGACTTAGAAGATCACATATTTTATTGTAAGAATGAATAATAGTTGTATGATCTCTGCCTCCAAAAATCTTACCTATGCTTGGAAAAGACAAATCAGTTAGTTCTCGACAAAGATAAATAGCTATCTGTCGAGGATATGTGTAAGTTTGCTGTCTTTTACTACTCAAAAGTTCAGTTTTCTTTATGGAATAAAAACGGCAAACTTCACTAATTATCAAATCTGGAGTTATAACTTTTTCCTCGTTGTTAATTAAGATATCTTTAAGAATTTCTTCTGCTAGAGAAAGAGTAATGGGCTGCCGGGTTAGTTTGGAATAAGCTTCGACTCGAGTAAAAGCACCTTCTAACTCTCTGATGTTAGACTTGATGTTAGAAGCAATGAATTCGAGAACTTCGGGTGGGACAACTGTTCCCGACTGACTAGCTTTCTTTTTTAAAATTGCAATTCGAGTTTCTAAATCAGGAGGTTTGATGTCTGTAAGAAGTCCGGATTCAAACCTCGACCTCAGTCTTTCTTCAAGAGGACTTATTTCTTTTGGGGGTCGATCTGAAGTTATTACAATTTGTTTATTGGCTCCATAAAGGGAATTAAAGGTGTGGAAAAACTCTTCCTGAGTTTGCTCCTTTCCTGCCAAGAACTGAATGTCATCAATCAGTAAAATGTCTACTTCACGATATTTTCGCTGAAAGTTTTTAGAGTTGCCTTCCATCACCGCTTGAATAAAGTCGTTCGTAAACTTTTCTGAAGTAACATAGCGAACAGAAAGATGGGGATGATGTTGACATACAAAGTTACCTATAGCTTGAATTAAATGGGTTTTTCCTAAGCCAACTCCGCCATAGATAAAAAGAGGGTTGTAGGATTGGGCAGGTCGCTCGGCAACAGCTAAAGCTGCAGCTTGGGCAAATCGGTTGCTCGAACCGACGACAAAGGCGTCGAATGTATATCGGGGATTGAGGCCTGGTGACGTAGATATTGAGAGACGTGTTCCATTTTCCTCAGAGGATTCTTCAGGAGAGGCGACTTTCGGAGTGAAGTTAGGCGAAGAGTCATTTTCTAGGTTTGAGATGGGACCAACAAGGAATTCAATTTTTAAGTTGCGTCCAGAAGCTTTATGAATCGCTTCAGAGAGCACTCCTAGGTGGCGGGTTTCAAGCCACTCTTTGATGAATTGGTTTGGGGTTAGAATATAGATCGTATCCCCTTCTATTTTCTGGGGCCTGGTGTCCTGAAACATTACTTTAAAGGTAGGAACATTGAGTTCCTTTTTTAAGTTCTCCAGGGTTTTCTGCCAGAACTCCTCAAGCGCTATCTCCAATCCAAACCTCCCCTACCAGCCAGGATCTTCAGTCCGAAGTCAGTCAGACATCGTCTTCCTTCTTTGGTAGGCTTAACTATACCTAAGGTCTCGAGTGTCCGCAACTCTCGGTAGACAGTTGAAGGGCTGATTTTGAGTTCGTGAGCAATTTGGCTTGGTCTAGCATTCACTAACTCAGCTAAGAGAAAAACAATTTTTTGTTGGCGCAAACTTAAACCGAGCTCGCTTTCGGAGGAGGCGGCAGGTCTTTCTTGAGTTTTTTGGGTGGGGACGTAAATCGTGACAACCGTTCCTCTTTCTAAGTTATTTTCTATTAAAAGCTTTCCCCCTAAAGCGGAGACAAGCTCTCGGGCGAGGGGCAATCCACAACCTACCCCGCGAATATACTTCCTCATTTCAGCGCTGGCAGTAGTAAAGCCAGGAAGAAGGGCCCTTTCTTTTTCTAGGATCCCTGGTCCCCTGTCCGCAACTCGAACCACCTGGCCGAAGTCCATAATAGAAATGACCGCATCTTTAAAGGAAGCGTGGATCAAATTTTCCACAACTTCTTTTAATGCTGTAAAAGGTATCAGGCTGGCTTCTTCTTGAAGGTAGCGAAAAGTCTTACTGGTAACCAGATCCATCAACTCGGTTAGGCTGGGAGAAAAAAGATCCTCAATCTTTGGGACAGTTGAGTTTGCCGGATAGTAGGCGAGCCGAACAGGGTTTTTGACCGATTCCTCAAATGGCTGGCAGCTTTCGATGAGAAACTGTTCAAACCAACCGTTTTTCTTTAGTTTTTCCGAAGGGTTTTCCACAGCCAATCTCCGTTCATTCTCGGTTTTAATCTTGCTGTTTTGTCCTCCATCTACTACAATCTGACATAATCTGAGCTCGTAAAACTACAAGTTTTCCCCAAATTTTTCAACAGCTGTTGAAAACTTGGTAAAAAGTCTTTGCTCAATAAGAATGGTGCTTCTCTGCTTCTTTGCTGCTGCCTTTCTTGCTCAAAAACGAAAAAATTATAACAGTGGCCAGCAGAAGCTTCAATCGGGTTTGAGCTTTACAGTTGACCAAAGAAGTGTTCAAACCTATAATAGCAATCTTAATTTTAGAAAAGGATGTGAAATGAAGAGAACTTATCAACCAAGCAACCGTAAGCGTCAAAGAACACACGGGTTTTTAGCCCGGATGAGGACCAGGTCAGGAAGGAAAGTAATTTCTCGTCGCCGACGGAAAGGGCGGACTCGCCTGGCTGTTTAACTTTGTAAGTGGCAAAAGACACCATTCCTGCTCGGGACTTCAAAAGAAATAAGGAAGAGAAAGCCACACGTTTAAAAGCTCGATGTTTTGACGTGGTTTTTTATCCGGGAAAGACCGAGACATCCCGTTTTGCCGTAGTGGTTAGAAAAGATTATGGTTCGGCGGTTGAAAGGAACAAAGCGCGGAGGAGACTGAAAGAGCTTTTCCGAAAATCTAAACCTTGGCTTAGAGGTAGTTTTGATATAATTGTTTTTGTTCGTCCTGAGCTAAAGAAACTTAGCTTTCAGGAAATGGGTCGGGAGTGGATTAAAACTTTAAGAGAAGGCGGGATATTTGAAGAAAATCACGGTAGCTATAATAAAAACGATAAAAGCTTATCGTAAGTGGATTTCTCCTTGGCTGCCACCGACCTGCCGTTTTTACCCAAGCTGTTCGGCTTATGCCGTTGAAGCTTTAGAAAAGTACGGTTTTTTGAAGGGCTTGTTCCTTGTTTTTTGGCGACTTTTTCGTTGTCACCCTTTCTCGAAAGGAGGTTTTGATCCCGTTCCTTAAGAGGAGATGTTAAAACCCTTTGAAGAACTTTTGCTTTACCTGCTAAAGTTTTTTTATGACCATACCGGCAGCTACGGGTGGGCAATTGTTTTGTTGACAATATTTGTAAAAATAATCCTTTTACCTTTAACTGTAAAGCAAACTCGAGCGATGATTGATGCCCCAAAAGTTCAAGCTAAGCTAAAGGAAATTCAAAACAAGTACAAGGATAATAATCAGAAAATGCAAGAAGAACTGATGAAGTTTTACCAAGAAAACAAGATTGATCCCTTTGGCGGGTGTCTGCCGTTACTTCTTCAGCTCCCAGTGTTTTGGGCGTTGTTTTTAACTCTTCGCACTTATCCGGCTCTCAAGGGTGCCAGCTTTTACTGGTTGAAGGATCTAAGTTTGGCCATTAGTCAAAGTGAGCATATCAACCTCAAAGCGCTTTATAGCAACTTGCCATTAGCTTTATCTCAAGGCTGGCCTTACTATCTTCTTTTGTTTTTGATGGGAATGACAACTTATTTTTCCCAAAAAATGGTAACCACCCACCAAGAACCGGCTCAAAAAAGCATAATGTGGTTTATGAATTTCTTTTTGATTTATATTGCCTATATTCTTCCAGCCGGCGTGTTACTTTACTGGGTTACCATGAATTTTTTGACCATTTTACAGCAATACATTCAGCTTCGTTTAATGGTAGATGAAGGAGGAAGAAAGAAATGAAGTATTCTTTTTTCCCTCAGGATTTTAAGGAGAAAGTTTCACGGGGAGAGCTTAGCGAAGAAATGATCGAGGAAAAAATCGTTTCGCCCGAAGGAGAGGTTTTAGTGGAAGTTGATGGGGGGCTGTATGCTGCCGCTATTGCTCAGAAGCTACTTAATCTTTTGACTGTTGAAGGGAAGGCTAAGGGGGAAGAGCTCACTGATGAGATTAGGGTAAATATAGCGGGTGAGGATTTAGGGTCTCTTATTGGCGCTCAGGGCAGAACTCTTCAGGCTTTCCAGCAAGTGCTTTCAGCAATGGTTAATCGCCGAGCAGTTGTGAATAAAAGGGTGTTAGTCGATGCTGGTGGTTACTGGGCGCGTCGAGAGGAGTATCTGGCTTCTCTCGCAAAGAAGGTAGCTATGAAAGCAATAAAGGAAAAGAGAGAGATTTCTCTGGGTCCTTTTTCTGCGAGAGAGAGAAGAATAATTCATCTTGCTCTTCAAGAGATGCCCGGCGTTTCTACTGAAAGCGTGGGAGAGGAACCACAAAGATTTGTGGTGGTTAGATTTAACCCTGCCAAAAAATAATTAAACGGGCAGTTTTGGCAAGTAGGTATCAGTTGTTTGTTTCACGTGAAACAATTAAAGCAAAAAAATTGCTCACTGAAGGATTGAGAGAAATTTCTCTTAGAGCCGACGCCGATCAGTTAGAAACTCTTATTCAGTACGCTTTTTTGATCCATTACTACAATCAGAAAACTCGTCTGGTTGGTTATCAAAAAATAGAGGACATAATAAATTTGTTAATTTTAGATTCCCTTCTTTTTTTTAAGACTAAAGTTCGTTTAAGTGGCCAGAAAGCAGCAGATGTGGGGGCAGGAGCTGGCATTCCCTCCCTTCCTATCAAGATTTTTTTTGGTGGTTGGTCTCTTGATTTAATTGAGCCAGCTGCAAAAAAAGCGGTTTTTCTTCGGAAGATTCAGCGCGAATTGAAGATCAAAGATGTCAGGGTGTTGGAGAGAAGAATAGAGGAATTAAGTCGCCTGGACACCGAAGACGTTAAATATACTTTGGTTTTTTCTCGGGCGTTTGGTAGTTTTTTCGATTTGTTGGCAAAACTTAAACCACTCGTGAGCAAGGGAGGATTAGTGGTGTTTTATCAGGGGGAAGCTACGGCGAAAAAGCTAAAGGAGGTTTTCAGCAAAGAGCCTTTAAATGGATACCAACTATGTAAACAAGAAAAATTTGAACACTCCTTTCTTTCTCACCCCCGCTTTTTGTCAATTGTGAAGCGGATTTGAAAATAACTTGCTGGCAAAACAATATTTGCTATACTATTATCGATGGGCAAGAGTATAGCGGTGGTAAATCAAAAGGGCGGTGTGGGCAAAAGCACCACTGCGATTAATATAGCTGCCTATCTTGCAAAAGCTAACAAAAAAACCTTGCTGGTGGACATCGATCCTCAAAGCAATGCTACTAGTGGGCTGGGTTTTAACATATCAAATGGGCCCTGCGTTTATCACGCTCTTGTAGGCGATAAAAAGGTTTCGGAAATAATGCTGGAAACGAGCATCAAAAATCTTTGGCTGGTTCCTTCGACTATTGAACTAGCCGGAGCAGAAATTGAACTTGTTGCTGCTTTTTCTCGCGAATACAAACTAAAAAAAGCTTTAGAAGAAGTCAAAAAAAGGTTTGATTTTTTGATTATTGATTCTCCTCCTTCTCTCGGCCTCTTGACGGTTAACGCCTTGGCAGCAGCGGAGGAGTTAATAATACCCATACAATGTGAATACTACGCCCTGGAAGGAGTTAGTAAACTTATGGAAACAATTAAGCTTGTCCGCACCAACTTAAATCCTGACTTGGAAATTATGGGTGTGCTTTTAACCATGTACGATACCCGGACAAAGCTTTCTCACCAGGTTAGCGAAGAAGTGCGAGCCTACTTTGGTGATTTGGTGTTTGAAACCGTTGTTCCCAGAAATATCCGTTTGAGCGAAGCCCCAAGCCATGGGCAGCCGATTTTAATTTATGATCCCAATTCTAAGGGGGCTGAGGCTTATCGGAAAGTTACTCGGGAGGTGATGCGTCGTGGCTAAAAAAGGCTTAGGCAAAGGCTTGAGCGCCCTCATCCCTACTCTAACCGAAGAAAAAGGCTTAAAAGTAAAGGAAATTGAAGTTAGCGAAGTAAAACCCAATCCCAACCAACCGCGACAGCAATTTGATGGAGAGGCCTTTAAAGAACTGGTGGAGTCAGTTAAGAAGATGGGAGTAATTCAGCCAATTGTAGTTAGAAGCAAAGGGTTTGAGTATGAGCTAATTGCTGGCGAGAGGCGATGGCGAGCGGCTAAGGAAGCGGGGCTGAAAACAATTCCTGCGGTGATAAAACAAGCAGACGAAGCGGACTCATTGGAAATGGCACTGGTAGAAAACCTCCATCGCGAAGATTTAAATGCTATTGAGGAAGCGCGTGCTTATCAAGAACTTGTCACTCGGTTTGGTTTGACGCAGGAAGAGTTGGCGGAGAAGATTGGGAAAAGCCGCTCGGCTGTAGCCAATTCCCTTCGCCTCCTTTCTCTCCCTCCAGCCGTTCAGCAATTGTTAGCCGATGGGGAGCTGACAGCCGGCCATGCTCGAGCCATTCTGGCAGTTAAAGACGAGGAAAAACAGCTAAGACTGGCTGAGAAGATAATCAGCGAGGGTCTATCGGTGAGAGAAGCCGAGAAGCAAGCTCAACTTTTAAATTTACCACCAACGCAGACAAAAAAAGAACAACCGGAGGATTTGAAACTTGTGGTAAGGACTTTAAGAAGGTTTTTTAAAGTGCCAGTAAGAGCTCGTCAAACACTGAAAAAGGTGAAGGTTGAACTCATTTTTAAATCAATTGCTGAACTGGAAGAATTTTGTCAGAGGGTGACATCGGAAGACCTCCAGGGCAATTCTTGAGAAGTGAGGCCAACCAGGACTTCCAATCAAAAGAGAAGGATAGTGGTTTTGGTAGGTGGTCCTTCAAGTGAGGCTGAAATTTCTCGCATGTCAGGAAGCGAAGTCGCTAAAGCTCTTTCTTCTCTTGGCCATGAGGTTTTTTCTTTAGAGCTTGACCGTAATCTCGTGGAAAATTTAAAAAAGCTTGCGCCGGAAGTAGTTTTCGTTGCCCTTCACGGTCGACCGGGGGAAGATGGAACTGTTCAAGGCGTTTTGGAGATACTCGGCTTGCCTTACACTGGATCGGGTGTCTTAGGGAGTGCTTTAGCAATTGATAAGTTGAGTTCTAAGAAGATTTTTCGGGCTGAAGGACTGGAGACCGCCAATTATATTTTTTTTTCTGAAACCGAATGGCGAGAGGAACCGTCTCGCTTAAAACGAGCCGTGGCCGAACTAGGTTACCCAGTGGTGGTAAAGCCGGTGGCTCAGGGTTCAAGCGTGGGCGTTTCTTTGGTCAGGACGGAAAAAGAGTTGCCGAAAGCCATGGAGCTTGCCTTTATTTACGATCCTACTGTAATTGTGGAAGAGCGTATCGAAGGAAGGGAGATTCAGGTGGGGGTGATTGGCAATTATTCTTTATTGCCCCTTCCGCCTATCGAAATTCGGCCAAAAAAAGAAATTTTTGATTTTGAAGCAAAATACACCCCTGAGCTGGCTGAAGAGATAACTCCAGCACCGCTTTCACAAGAATTGACTCAAGAGGCTCAATCAATAGCTACGAGAGCCTACCGCGCCTTGAGTTGCCGAGGGTTTGCTCGGGTGGATATGTTTTTGACAAAAAATGACAAATTCTTAGTTTCGGAAGTTAACACCATTCCGGGCTTGACAGCTAACAGTCTTTTTCCTAAGGAAGCTCAGGCAGCGGGAATCAGCTTTCCTGAGCTTTGTCAAATGTTAATAGACCTGGCCTTAGAAGAGCAAAAAACCAGACAGAGAAGACAAAGGGCTTGAGTTTTCTTTGAGATAGAGCCCACTATTTCGTTTTTTAATCAAGATTTGGAAAATTTTTCAATTTTTTCATATGGTTTTATTTGCTAAAACCAGTCAGAATTGATTGAGAGCTTTAAAAAACTTTGAAAACCCAAGCAAATCTCTTTAAAGATTGGAATTTTTTAGGAAAAGAGCCGGACTAGAAATGGAGCAAAAACTAGCGAAACAACCGACATCAGCTTTATCAAGATGTTCATTGAAGGCCCGCTGGTATCTTTAAAAGGGTCGCCTACAGTATCACCAACAATGGCTGCTTTGTGAGCCTCTGAGCCTTTACCGCCAAACTCGCCTTTTTCAATATATTTTTTAGCGTTGTCCCAGGCACCACCAGCGTTTGCCATCATGAGGGCTAAAAAGAAACCAGCCAAGATAGCGCCGGCTAAAAATCCGCCCAGCGCTTCGGGGCCGAGCAAGATTCCAATTAAAAGGGGGACGATTAAAGCGAGGATACCAGGGATTATCATCTCCCGAATAGCTGAACGAGTAGTAATATCGACGCAGGTGGCTGGATCAGGATCGGCTTTCCCTTCCAAAAGACCTTTGATTTCTCTAAACTGTCTTCGCACTTCTTCAACGATTTTATAAGCTGTTCGGCCAACTGCTTGCATAGTAAGAGCAGCAAAGAGAAAAGGCATACAACCGCCGAGAAAAAGGCCAATAACAACCTCAAATTTTGTTAGATTGATGCCGGACTGAGCTAGCCCGCTAACAGAAGCATAAGCAGCTAAGAAAGCTAAAGCTGTTAAAGCTGCTGAACCAATAGCGAACCCTTTGCCTATGGCAGCAGTGGTGTTGCCAAGAGCATCCAGGCCATCGGTTATTTCTCTTACTTCTTTGCCCAAATTGCTCATTTCAGCAATACCGCCAGCATTGTCAGCGATGGGGCCGTAAGCGTCAACCGACATAGTGATTCCAATGGTGGAAAGCATGCCAACACCTGCTGCTGCAATGCCGTAAAGGGGGTTGAAACCGCTTGTCAGGGTCGCAGAGATAAAAACTCCAGCACAAACAGCAACAACTGGCAAAACAGTTGAAAGCATCCCCGTTGCCAGGCCCGAGATTATATTGGTAGCGGCACCGGTGGTAGCTGAACGGGCAATTTCAATAATTGGTTTGCCAGAAGTGAAATATTCAGAAACACCACCAATAACCATTCCGGCGACAATTCCCGCTACGGTTGCCCAAAAAACTCCCAAATCGATGGCCAAAACTTTAACCAGAACAAAACTTCCAATGATGGTAAGAAAACCAGCTAAATAAGTAATATAACGCAGGGCCTCGGCTGGGTTTAGTTTTTCAAAGACTTTAAAAAGAAGGGAAGAAATAATTGAAGCGATTGTTCCCAAAGCAATGAGAAAAAGAGGGTAAGACATCAGTTCAAACTTAGAGATGGCCACAGCAGCGCCTAAGGCAATTGTTGCTACTACTGCTCCGACATAGGACTCAAAAAGATCAGCGCCCATGCCCGCAACGTCACCGACATTGTCACCGACATTGTCAGCAATGACAGCTGGATTGCGGGGGTCATCTTCGGGAATCCCTGCCTCTACTTTGCCAACTAGATCGGCGCCTACATCGGCTGATTTGGTATAAATTCCGCCGCCGACACGAGCAAAAAGGGCAACTGAACTGGCTCCCATGGAGAAACCGCTAATAATCTCTTCGGGCCGTGGCAGAGAAGTAAATGCTATGTAGAGCAAGCCTAAACCCAGAACTCCCAGACTGGCTACTGTAAGACCCATAACAGCGCCGCCAGAAAAAGCGACGCCCAAGGCTTCTGAACGCCCTTTAGTAGCCGCTTGGGCGGTTTTTACATTGGCTATGGTAGCGGCGTTCATCCCAATCCAGCTAGCAAGAATTGAGCAAGCACCACCAATGACATAAGAAAGAGCGGTGAACCAGCTTTTAAACGGATAAGAGGGGTCGTAGAGGAGCAGACCAATAGCCAAGGCAACCAGAAAAATAAACGGCACCAGCGTTGAAAACTCGCGTTTTAAAAAAGCCATTGCTCCCTGGCGAATTAAGGAAGAAATGTAGTTCATTCTTTCATTTCCTTCTGGGTAAGAAGCAACTTTTGACTTAAAATAAAAAGCCACACCAATGCCGATCGCTCCCGATAAGACAACCAGCCAAATCCAGATCATAAGACTGCCTCCTTATTTAAATTTTTTTCACTATTAAATAAGAAAAGAACTACCAATGTCAATGAAAAAAATCATGAGAAGAGGCTGACAGCAGGGCGAGAGCAAAAAGTAAGTTGCAAAGCATCGGACTAGCTGAGCCTTATTAATGAAAGCTTTAACAGGAAATCTTTGGTTTAAGAGGCGCGGATTGACATGGAAACTTAGGCGTTATAGAATAATCAGCTGTTTTTTAAGGAGGATAGTTGGGTCTTGGTGGAATAAAAGCTAAAACTTACATGGCCAGAAAAGAGGAGGTCGAGCGGGACTGGTTTTTGGTTGATGCCACCGATATTCCTCTTGGTCGGCTGGCTACAAAGATAGCAGCATTGTTAAGAGGAAAGCACAAGCCTATTTTTACTCCCCATGTGGACACTGGAGATTTTGTAGTGGTGATCAATGCTGAAAAAGTTAGGCTTACTGGAAAGAAGGCAGAAAACAAGTATCGCTACCGCCACTCTGGCTACCTGGGCCATTTGAAGGCGGTTTCTTATGGAGAGCTTCGGGAGAAGAAGCCAGAGCTTTTGGTGGAGGAGGCGGTGAGACGGATGTTGCCAAAAAATCGCCTGGGGCGGAAAATGTTGAAAAAGCTTAAGGTCTATAGAGGTAGCGAACACCCCCATCATTCGCAGAAACCAAAATTAATTGATCTTAAGGAGGAAAGGAAAGAAAACTTTGATGGCTAAAACCAAAAGCCCGGGGGAAGTTTATTTTGGGACTGGTCGGCGCAAGGAGTCAGTAGCTCGGGTAAGGCTAGTTCCCGGCAAAGGAACGATTGTGGTTAACGGGCAACGAGCTGAAACCTATTTCGGAGGTCGAGAGTTTTTCCGCCGGCGATTGGCTCTGCCTTTTAAAGTTACTGGGACAGAAGGAAAGTATGATACTATTGCCAACATTGATGGTGGAGGCAAAGCAGGCCAGGTTGGCGCACTGGTTTTGGGGGTTTCACGAGCCCTTTTGCAGGTTAACGAAGACTTTCGGAAGAAGCTTAAGGAAGCTGGACTTTTAACTCGCGATCCTCGAGAAAAGGAACGCCGCAAGTACGGCTTAAAGAAAGCTCGCAAAGCGCCTCAGTGGTCAAAGAGGTAACTCTTTTTTGGCTGCTTTCCTATTTTGAACATTGAAAAAAAGGTTTTAATAACTTCGGAACCTGGCTGGAGGTAAGTTGCCCAAACTTTTTGGTACTGATGGGGTACGCGGGCTAGCAAATCAGGATTTGAGTGCCGAACTGGTTTTCAAGCTTGGACTGGCGGGCGCAACCTTTTTGGCTCGAGAAGCCCCTTTTAAACAACCTTTAGTGTTGGTGGGGCGAGACACTCGTCTTTCTGGGAAATTCCTTGAACACGCTTTAATTGCAGGAATATTAGCAGCTGGTCTTGATGTTTGGCGGGTGGGGATCTTGCCCACACCTGGTTTAGCTTATTTGGTAAGGAAAGAACAAGCAGCTGGCGGAGTGGTTATTTCTGCTTCGCATAACCCTCCTGAATATAACGGCATCAAGTTTTTTAATGATCGTGGTTTTAAACTTGCTACCCAGGATGAGGAAGAAATAGAAAGGATGATAGAAGAGGAGACCACTTTTTCAAAGCTCGGTTCTCGGCTGGGCCAGAGCTACGAACGTCCCGACTTGAGAGAAGCTTACTGTCAGTTTTTGACTGAGAGCATCGGGACCGATCTTGATGGACTGAAAGTTGCTCTGGATTGTGGGTTTGGCGCAACTTGCCAGCTGGCTCCAGCTGTTTTTACTTCTCTCTCGGCGCACGTCAGGGCGCTTAATTGTTTTCCGGATGGTTCAAAAATCAATGTTAACTGTGGCTCAACTAACCCCGGTGGCTTACAAGCCGAGGTGAT
The DNA here is from genome assembly GCA_938091145.1 of uncultured bacterium. Taxonomy (GTDB): domain Bacteria; phylum Actinomycetota; class Aquicultoria; order SKW223; family CALKMS01; genus CALKMS01. The sequence continues at coordinate 8,765 of CALKMS010000152.1, read as the reverse complement.
ATCTCAAAATCTTAACCTTGGTTTGGCTTATGATGGCGATGGGGATAGGGTAATTGCTGTTGACGAGAAAGGCGAGGCGGTTGATGGGGACGAGATCTTAGCTATGATGGCTTTTTATTTGAAAGAAAAAGGGAAGCTCAAAAACAATAAGGTAGTAGCTACAGTGATGTCAAATCTTGGCTTTGAAAAAGCTCTTAATGAAAACGGGATCAAGCTTGTTCGGACTCCTGTCGGCGATCGCTATGTCTTGCAAGCAATGCTTGAGGAAGGGGCAGTCTTGGGTGGAGAGCAGTCAGGACACATCATATTTCTTGAGGATACCACTACTGGCGACGGCTTGTTGACCAGCTTAAAATTAGCCGAGCTCTTAAAAGTCAAAAACCAGCCTTTAAGCGAGCTTAAGAAAAAATTTGTCAAATATCCCCAAACTCTTAAGTCGGTTAGGGTTACCAAAAAAGAAAATTGGGAAAAGAACAAACGCCTTAACCAAGAAATAAAAAAAGCTGAGGAAAGCTTGGCGGGCCGAGGAAGAATTTTGATAAGACCCTCTGGAACGGAACCATTAATAAGGGTTATGATAGAGGCAGAAAGTCGAGAGTTGGCGGAGGAACTAACGGAAAAATTGGTCAGGGTTGTTCAAGAGGAGTTAGGCTAAAGTGTGCGGCATAGTTGGTTATGTGGGTGATAAAAAAACTATTCCGTTGATTATTGAAGGTTTAAAAAAATTAGAGTATCGAGGTTATGACTCAGCGGGTTTAGCCCTCATTGAAGAGGGCAAAATAAAGGTGTACAAAAAAAAAGGCTTTCTTAAGGAATTGGAATCAACCCTCCCTTCCTCGAATAGTTTTGGTTTGGGGATTGGCCATACTCGATGGGCAACTCACGGTCGACCTTCTGACGAAAATGCCCACCCTCACCTTGACTGTCGGGGAGAAATTGCCATAGTCCATAACGGAATAATCGAAAACTACCTTTTTCTTAAAGAAGATTTAGAAAAAAGAGGTCACGCTTTCAAGTCTCAAACCGATACCGAGGTAATCGTTCACTTAATTGAGGAAAATTACCAGGGACGCTTGCTTGAAGCGTTGCAAAAGACCGTTAAGAAGCTGAAGGGCTCTTTTGCTTTAGCGGTAATTTCTTCGCGAGAACCCGATAAATTGGTGGTGGCTCGCCAAGACAGCCCGTTAGTCATTGGCTTAGGAGCAAGCGAAAAGCTTATTGCCTCAGACATTCCGGCTTTATTGAAGCACACGCGGGAAGTGCTGATTTTAGAAAATGGTGAAATGGCGGAGCTAAAAAAAGATGAGGCTCGAATTTACACTTTCGAGGGAAAAGAAATTCAAAAGAGTGTTTTTCGGGTTAATTGGGAAGCGGAAGCCGCCGAAAAAGGCGGTTTTGAAGATTTTATGATGAAAGAGATGCACGAACAACCGCAGGCGGTGCGGGAAACCTATCGCGGCCGGGTTGGTGAGGATGGCACGGTTTGGCTTGATGAAAGCAATTTGCAGCCGGAAGAAATTCAACTGCTGGAGAGAGTAGTTTTAGTAGCTTGCGGTAGCTCTTCCTATGCCTCTTTAGCTGGAGCTTTGATGATTGAAGCCTGGGCTAAGCTTCCAGCTAATGTGGAAATATCCTCTGAGTTTCGCTATCGCGAACCTTTGCTTTCTAAACACTCTCTGGTTATTGCGGTCACTCAGTCAGGTGAGACGGCTGATACTTTAGCTAGCTTGCGGCAAGCCAAAACAAATGGAGCAAAAGTAATTGCTGTTACCAATGTGGTTGGCTCCTCGGCTTCTCGCGAAGCGGATGGGGTTATTTACACTCACGCTGGGCCAGAAATCTGTGTTTTAGCCACCAAGACTCTTACTTCTCAAATCACCGCCCTAGCGATTTTAGCTTTATATTTAGGTCAGGTAAGAGGTGTTTTAAGTTGCGATGAGACTCTTAAGATTTATCGGGAGATCGAAAAAATTCCGAAAAAAATTGAGCAAGTGCTTTCCGAAAAAGAAAAAATTAAGGACTTAGCGGAAAAATTTTACCGCTATCAAAACTTCCTTTTTTTAGGCAGAGGAGCTGGCTTGTCAGTGGCACTGGAAGGCGCTTTGAAACTTAAAGAAGTTTCCTACATTCATGCTGAAGGCTATCCCGCTGGAGAGATGAAGCACGGCCCTATTGCTTTAATCGACGAAAACACTCCTGTGGTAGCAGTGGCAACTCAGGGTGAAGTTTACGAGAAGGTTTTAGGCAACATTGAAGAAGTAAAAGCTCGCGATGGAATAGTGATTGCGGTGGTAAATCCTGGTGACGAAGAAGTTTCAAGGGTAGCCGACTACTTGATTGAGGTCCCCTCAACTTTAGAGCTGCTTTCACCATTAGTTTCGGTTATTCCTCTTCAGCTTTTTGCTTACTATATAGCTAAAAAACGGGGATTAAATGTTGACCAGCCGCGTAACCTGGCAAAAAGTGTAACGGTTGAGTAGTTTAAGTCATTTTTAAACGCTCGGCTTATTTTTTCTGAAGGGACATCAAATAAGAAAGCAAGCTGTGAACTTCTTGGTGGGTGAGTTTTTCCTCAAAAGATGGCATTTTACCTTTTCCTTTAAGGATGGTTATTTCCACCTCGCTACCTTCTTCAGCTTTTTTAATAGCCTTGGCTATTTTGGGTGAGGCAAGCGGAGGACCAATTTTTCCCTCGCCACTTTTTCCATGGCAAGAACTGCAGTTTTTAATAAATATCTCCTGGCCCTTTTTAACCTTTTCTTCTTCTATGACCAACTTAGGGTTTGGAGTACATCCACTAAGCAACAGGAAGAGCAAAACGAGGGTTAGAAAAGAAAAGACGGCTCCCTTTGTTAATTTAGAGACAATAATTTTCATAAATGCATTATTGTAATAGAAAACACTTTTTTTCAAGTGACAGATGAGAAAATCATACCTGACTGCTTAAAAATTTCTTGGCTTTGGTTAGTGCATTTTATCTAATTGAGATAAAAAAAACAAAAGAAGGGTTATAATAATAAAAAAATGGTTATTAAAGGGTTTGGTGTCGATATAATTGAGATTGACCGTATTGAGCAAGTTGTTCAGCGTTTTCCTAAGTTTGTGGATAGAATTTTTACTTCAAAGGAAAAGAGTTATTGTTTAAAAAAACCTCGTCCAGCATCTCATTTTGCCTTGCGCTTTGCGGCCAAAGAAGCAGTGGCTAAAGCTCTGGGTACTGGAATAAACGGCTTTTCTTTTAGGGATATTGAAGTTGAGAGGCTAAAAAATGGCAAACCAAAAGTTAATTTAATGGGAAAAGCTCGAGAATTAGCCGAAAAAATGGGAATTGAGGAGATTTATCTTTCCCTCTCTTTCACTCGTTACAACGCTGTTGCTTCCTGTATTGCTTTGGCTCGCCGAAAGCATGAAGCTGATCTCAACTCTGAATCGGCTGGGTTTAGTGAAGCACTTTTTAAGAATGTTTAAATATGAATATGGAGGGCGGGAAATTTTAAGGAAGTTGGCTAGCTTTTCCTGTCCTTGCTGGTAAAGAGTTAGATCTACGGTTTTTTTGAGAGATGAATTGGTCAAGTTTGGTTTTAGAGTTTCTTCTCAGAAGGTTACTGAGAATCGATCAAATTTAATAGCTGATAGAGGCGAGAGTAGTTTGCTGATAGCTTTATCTGTCGATAACTTTCCTTTTGCCGGGGAACCTGTCGGTTTTTTAGTAAGGGAAGGACGGGTTTTTGGTGCTGGCGCCTTGAACTTAAAAGGGCACGTTGCTATCTTGTTAGTGGCTCTTTTTCTGTCAAGGTCTCCAGTCAAAGTGGTTTTTGTGGTTGGCGGAGAAGGGGAAAAAGAAAGCGCTCAAACTCTTAAAGATGAAGCTGAGGAGGCAATTGTTTTCAAGTCAACAAATCTTATTTTAGAGGCTCTTGAAGACAACGTGTCTAAAGAAAAAGTTTTTTTAAAAATAGACAAAGTTTTACTGCCTTTTGAGTTGGATAAAAAAGGTTGGGTTGGTCGCTTGGTTGAGAAATCCTGGCGGGATGCGAAAGCCTTTGTCGCCCCTGGTCTTTTTACGCAGGCTAGAGCGAAGCTTCTTGACTCGTTGCCCCGGGAGCGCCCTCAATTGTTCTTGGGACAGGAAATCCAGCCTTTTCTCGCACTAAAGGAGAAGGAATGGCTCTGGAGGAAATTAAGGAACTAATTGCGATCCTGGTGCGAATTGTTGACGTTGGTCAAGGAGAGTTGTAGAAGGTGTGGCTTAGGCTTTTTTTGGCTTCTCTGAAGCGCCAAAAACTTCTTTTTTTCTTGGCTTTTCTTTCAGCTGTTACCGGAACTGCTATGGTGGCCGGATTGATAGGAGTTTATTTTGAAGCTTCGGCGAATGTTTCCCGGGAGCTAAGGAAGTATGGGGCTAATATTATAGTCCAACCCGCAAGCAGCGGTTATTTAAAGGAGGAAGATGTTTATAAAATCAAAACTATTTTTTGGCGACATAATATTGTAGGAATAAATCCTTATCTTTATGGTTTTGCCGAAGTAAAGCCAGCTGGAAAAAAAGTTTTAGTAGCGGGCACCTGGCTAAAAAAAGAGTTTTTAACTCCCGAGGGAAATAAGTTTGTAGCCGGGCTTTTAACTCTTAATCGAGGAGCAAGAATCAAAGGAAAGCCCTTTGAGGGAGACCAAGGCGAGCTGGCGGTAATCGGCAGTTCGCTTGCTTTTCAACTTGGCCTGAAACCCGGCGACAAACTTGTCCTATCGAGTCGGCAAAAGGAAATCGAGGTTAGGTTGGTCGGGATAATTGAAGCAGGTGGCTATGAGGATGAACAGCTTTTTTTACCGCTTAAAAAGGCTCAGCATCTTTTCGGTGCTGAAGGAAAAGTTTCAAATATTCTAGTTAGTGCAGTGACTGTTCCTTTAGATGAGTTTGGACGTCGTGATCCCAAAACAATGACCCGCCGAGAGTTCGAAAAATGGTATTGCACAGCCTATCCGCCAGCTGTAGCTAAACAAATTGAAGAAGTCGTTTGCGGGAGCTCGGCGCGGCCAGTATGGCAGGTGGTGGAAACAGAAGGGAAGGTGCTTTCAAAGTTCCAGTTAGTTTTTTTGACTCTGACTCTGCTTTCTCTTTTGGGAAGCATTGTAGCAGTGGCTTCAACTGTAATGGCTGGAATGATGCGAAGAGAAGATGAAGTGGCATTACTTAAAGCTTTGGGAGCCAGCAAACGATGGATTGGGCGACTGTTTCTTTCGGAGGCTTTCTTTCTTGGCTTGACCGGTGGCTTGAGTGGCTATTTGGCCGGCATTTTATTGGCTGATTCAATCAATCAACTGGTTTTTGGGACCCCATTTGAAGGAAAAACTTCTCTTTTCTTGCTTTCTTTGGTTGTCTCGCTGGTGGTTAATTTTCTGGGCTTTCTGTTTCCTTTGAAAAAAGCTCTTTCTTTTGAGCCAGGCGTGGTTTTGAAAGGTTGATAGTGGAGAGGCTTCGCTGGCTGTTAAAAGTAACCTTTAAGTCATTAGCGAGAAAAAAAAGCCGCACTTTTTTGCTGATGATTTCCCTGACTTTAGCTTCTGCTTTATCTACTGTTTTTCTTGTTTTCCCTAGAGGGGCAAGGATGGGGCTTGGTAGGGAACTCAGAGCCTATGGAGCAAACCTTATTGTTTCCCCTTTTTCCCAAGAGGCTGGTTCGGCTGGCTTGTCTTTAGGTCTGGTTGCCGATAGTGGTTTTCTCAATATTAAAGCGCTAAAGAAGTATTTTAAACAGAACCCATTAGTAAAAGAAGCGAACTTCCAACTTTTAGCGCGAGGCTATTATCAAAGCCAGCCTGTAACGTTTTTGGGAACGGAAAGAGAGGCTTTTCAAAACGCTTCACAATTCTGGAAAATTGAAGGTCGCTCCTGGCCAGAAAAAGGAGAGGTTTTGGCTGGTAGCCAAATTGCTAAAAGGTTTGGTTGGAAGATCGGACAGCAGGTTGGTTTTGAAATGGGCAAAAAGAAATTTAATTTAAAAATTGTTGGGATAGCTGAAAGCGGAAGCTTTGAAGAAAGTACTCTTCTGCTAGATCGGGAGGCTCTGTCTTCTTGGCTGGGGGTTAATGACGTGGCCAGTCAGGTTTTGCTAAGAGTTGAGCCAACTTCAAAAATAGATTTTTTTGAAAAAGAATTAAAAAATGACTTCCCTGAGCTAAAAATTCTCACTCTTCAGCAGGTAGTCAAAAGAGAGGAAAATATTGTTATTAAGGTGGAAATGTTGCTTTTTCTGGTAACAATTTTCGTTATGGTAGCCACTTCCATTAGTGTTGCCAACACTACCAGTATCACTGTGGTTGAGCGCTGGCGGGAAATCGGACTTTTAAAATCCATTGGAGGGTCAAACGCATTTGTCACTGGACTTTTTTTATTAGAGGCTTGCTTCTTAGCTTTCTTTGCTTCTCTAGCTGGTTTTTTCCTGGGCTGGGTTTTGACAGAGGCTTTTGCCCTTTCGGTTTTTTCTCTCTGGGTGCCATTTGATTGGTGGTCAATGCCCACTTCGTTTTTGGCTAGCTTCTCAATTGTTTTGGTTTCGTCAATCTGGCCGCTTCGTTTGATTTTTCGGGTTGAGCCGGCCCTGGTTTTGAAGGGTCAGTGAGAAAAATGAAAAGGAAAGGATATCTGGAAATAATTCGCTTAAGCAAGGAATATGGCGAGGTAAAAGCTTTAAGAGAAGTAAAGCTTACAGTTCCTCAAGGGCAATGGCTAACCGTTATGGGTCCTTCTGGCAGCGGAAAAACCACCCTTCTTTCTTTAATTGCTGGCTTGATTAAGCCCACTCGCGGAAAGGTTAAAATTGGCGGCGTTGATATCTTCTCTTTATCCGATAACCAGCTTTTACAGTTCCGCCGAGAAAAAATTGGCTTGATTTTTCAGCAGCACCACCTGATACCTTATCTGACAGCTCTGGAAAACGTGATGTTAGCTCAGTTTATTCACAGCCTCCCAGACGAAGCTGAAGCGATTGACAGCTTGATTAAGGTAGGTTTAGCCGATAAGATTAACCGCTATCCTCGGGAACTTTCAGGTGGAGAACAGCAGCGCGTTTGCATTGCTCGAGCTTTAATTAATAATCCTGGCCTGTTGTTGGCTGACGAGCCCACTGGCAACTTAGACCGTAAAAACTCTGAACTGGTCTTGAATTTGCTTAGCAAGTTGCATCAGGAAAGCAATTTCACCATTGTTTTGGTAACTCACGATCCCTGGGTAGCTCGCTGGGGAGAGAGAATTGTTCAACTTGAAGACGGAAAGGTTGTTGACGACTTTCTTGTTCAGAAAAGTCGGGGCCGAAAAAGATGAAGGAAACAATTACCCTGGCTCTTAGCCGAGCTTTTGAGTTCTGTCTTCTATTAAGTTTTAGCTACCTGTATTTCAAAAATCAACGAGACAGGCGACTTTTTTTTCTCTTAGCTCTTGGCGCTTCTTTCGGGTTTTTGCTTGGCTTTTTGCTTAACTTGCTTCAAATGCCTTTTGCCTATCAACTGAAAGCCTGGTTAACCAAGGCTGAACTTATATTTCGTGGCGGACTTTTAATTCTTGTTTTCTTGTCTTCATTAATAGCGGAAATGTTAGAAGGCAGGGAACGCCTTGATCAGCTGAAGCCCCGCTTTTTGATTTATAGCTTGCTTTTTATGACCGGGGTGGTTTTTGTTGGTTTTGAAGGCTTTGACCTTTGCCTTAAGCTTCAGTCACAGTCTTTTTTAAAAATGACTGACTATCCTTACTACTTGGGAGCGGCAGTTTTTTTAGGTTTTAGTTTTTTGTGGCTTTTGGCTTTTAGGCTAGTTGTGATTTATTTGTTTGAATTTTTAGAGCGGGTTCAAGCGCCAGTGCTCACTTTTCCGGTTTTAGTTTATCTCATTGTTGGTTTGAGGAGCTTTTTCCGCCCTGAGCTTTTTTCATCTCTGGAGGTGATTGCGGCACGTTTACTTCATGACTGCGTTCATTGGTTGATTGTTTTTTTGGTTTTTCCTGATCATCCTTTTTTGAGAGAAAGCTTTTGGAAGCTGGTGGCTCTGGCTTTCCGGAAGGAAACCGGTTTAATTTTCAATCTTTTGCTGGTCCTCGCTTTGGGTTTGTGGGTTTTTATGCGAACTTATTTTCTGCCTTATCCTCCATTTTCCGAAGCTAAAAGCCCAGCAGAGAGACGGAAATTCAAAGCAGAACTTAGAAGTCGAAGAATTTACTCAACGCGATTCATATTTGTGAGCTGGATCCTTTTTTCTTTGGCCGCTTATAACTCCTATTCTTCTGGGAAATCACTTTACTTTCCCGAACCTAAACTACTGGTGGTTGATAGACAAGGAAAAGTTTCTTTTTTCTCCGGCGAACTGGACGACTTGATGGAACATCGCTACTCTTTTAACTATCGGGACCAGACAGTGAGGTTGCTGGCGATCAGAAAACCTGATGGAAAAACTGCTGTTTGCCTCGATGATTGTTTAATATGTCCCCCTGATGGCTATGCTCAACTGGGAAAGGACTTGTTTTGTCTTTACTGTGGAACGCCGATTCCTATCGACACAGTGGGTAGCCCGGGAGGGTGTAATCCTATTCCTTTGAAATTCAAGATCAAAAAGGGAAAGATAGTGTTAGAAGCAAATTCAGCTTTTAGGGAATGGGTAAAAAACAACCGATGATGAAAGTAAAGGAGAAAACAAAAGCCTTCCTAGATTTCCTTTTTTCTCCAACTTTAACTCTCATTTTGGTTGGAAGTGGTTCCCTTTACTATCTCTTGGTGCTG
>CALKMS010000151.1 GCA_938091145.1 uncultured bacterium | reverse complement strand
TGAGCTTCTCGAAAAATAGCTACGCTTGAGCTTGTCCCAATCCTCGCGGCTCCAGCCTGGAGAAAAGACAGCGCTTGCTGAAAAGTTCTTATTCCGCCGGAAGCCTTTATCTTAGCGTTTCGCACCGAAGACTTAATGATTTCCACGTCTCTAAGTTCAGCTCCTCTGGGGCCAAAACCAGTTGCTGTTTTGACATAGTCAAAACCCAAATCATCAGCGATCCGTGAAGCCAGTCTAATCTCGTTATCGGTTAAAAAACCAACTTCAAGAATAGCTTTAATATTCGCCCCCTCTTTTTCTTTAACAACCTCCCACACCTCCTTTAAATCAGCCTCAAATCGGCGTATCTCTCCCGACTTTAACCAGCCCACGTTAATGACCATGTCAATTTCCAAAGCCCCTGCTGCCAATGCCACTTCTGCTTCCTTGCATTTAGCTTTGGTATGAACAGCCCCCAAGGGAAAACCGGCCACACTACCAATTCTTAATTCCCTTTCATCTCCAACAACCGCGAAAACTCTATCCACAAAAGCGGAGTTAACAAAAACCGCACCAAAACCAAACTCAACTGCTTCTCTTGCTAATCTTTCAATCTCTGAAAGGGTTGCTTCAGGTCGCAAAAGCGTGTGATCAAGATATCGAGCAAAATTTTTTAATTTCATTTGATCACTCAAAAATTCAGGCAATTTCCCGAAATCTAGCTAACAAGTTGTATGAAACAAAGCATTAATTTTTTTCTTTCCGCTAAGTTCATTAAACTTCTTTACAGCCTCAGGCGTCTTAAGAACATAAACCTCCCTGCCCTGCCCTCTAAGACGCTTCAAAGTGGGTTTGGGAACATCAAGCATATCAGAAAAGCCAGTACCTATAATAATAACCTCAGGCTTGCCGCGAATCAAAGCTTTTATTTCTTCATCTGATAAAATGTGGCTAGTCCCATGAACAACCTTCGAAGTTGCTTTGTTGCGCGAATAAGCTTTTTCATCAAAAATGACTGCGTCTTTAAAGCACTGGCCATCGATGTATAACTTACCAAAATCAATTTTCTCTATTCTCATCTTCATAATTTAAATTTTAAATGAGCAACGAGCATCAAGCAAGAAAGAGGTAAACTAAAAATAATCACATACAATTTAAAAAGTATTGCCGCTGCTAAAATATAAGTTTTCTCAAAAACCCTGAAAAATCGCGATTGACAAAAACTATTCCGAACCATAGGATAGAGAGAAGCCCGTTGTGGGCTCTTTCCCTCCCCCCACGGTCAATAGCCAGGCGCGTGGCGAAGACCCAATGGGGGGGCAATTAAGGAGAGAAGTTATGGAGAAAATAAAAAAATGGGTTGCTGACCAAGATCCTTTGCTCTGGCTATCCTTGTTTATTGCCTCTATTATCACTACTCTTTTTTACATCTTTGTCTTTATTTACGCTCGAACCTACTAAAAAACTTGAAAAGATGAATTTACAAAAATAGTTTTTAAGACCACGGGCAAAATTTTTCGGATAAACAAAGTTAAATTTTTTAACTACTGATTGATTTTTTTGCTGACTTCCACCCAGGCGGATGGAGATTCCTCCACCTTTACACTTACCAGGCGGATACCAGACGGCAGCTTTCTCTCCAAATCTTCAAAAATAAAACGCGCTAAGTTTTCTCCGGTCGGTGAAATTCTATCGAAAGGTGTAATTTCATTGAGGAAAGCGTGATCGAAATAAGAGAGAGAGCTTCGTAATAATTTCTTTAATTCTTGAAAATCAAACAACAGCTCGCTTTGATTTAACTTCGAACCTTCAATCTTAACTTCTACCCCCCAAGTGTGGCCATGCAGCTTGGAACATTTCCCTTGATAGTTCCGGAGAAAGTGAGCAGCGTCAAAGTGGTCTCTAACTGTCAACCTATAAAAATAATCAACTACTTTATGAGTTTCCTTGTTAAGAACTTGATTAGCCAACAAATCAGCTTCTATGTTTTCAGTTCTTTTAATCTTTATCACTTCCCATTTTTTCAAACTCGAAAGAAGTTTTTTGCCTTCTTCATAAAGAGAAAGCAAACGTGGCTCACGGACCCGGTAGTGGCCCCTCAACTGTTTAACAAGTAACTCGCTGTCACTGTAAATCTTCAGCGAAGCTGGTTTTAAGCGAACAGCCTCTTTCAATCCTTCAATGAGAGCGTGGTATTCAGCGACATTATTGGTAGTCTCACCAATAGATTTTGCAATAGTCTTTAAATTTTCCCCCCACTCATTTTTTATCACTACTCCAATAGCAGCCGGACCGGGATTTCCTCGAGAAGCGCCATCTATGTAGATTGAAATTTCCCGCATCAACTCTCCAAAACCAAAAGAAGGCGCTGACAGTTCGGGCAAATAGCAAGTTTATCAGGGTTGTTAAGAATTTTGTCAAGCTCTTCAGCGTGAACTTCCATCTGGCAACCAGAACAAACACCATCAACAAGACTGGCCACTACCCGACGAGACAACTTTAAACGGCGAGAATCATATATTTTCAATAGTTCACTAGGAATTTCCTCTCGTAACTTCTTTGTTTTTTCTCGCAGCTTTTCCACTTGACTTGAAATTCTTTCTTCTATCTCTTTTAAGCGCTTTTCCTCCTCGTCAATTTCCATCTCTTTCTTTTTTATTGCTTTTTCAGTCAGCGCAACTGTTTCATTTAACTCCTCTAACATAATATCAACTTCCAAAAATTTTTCTTCGCGCTTTTCCTTGAGTTTCTCTAAAGAAGCAATTTCATCATTGATAGCTTTCAACTCTTTAGGATTTAAAATTGTTCCACTATAAAGACGCTCCTGCTCACCAGCAATTTTTTGCTCCAAGAGTTCGAGCTCACCTTCAGCCTTTTTGTAAGCTAGTGAAAGCTTAGTCACCTCTTGTTTTAACTTTTCTAGCTTAGACTTTAGGGCGCCATGCTCTTTTTTTAAATGAGTAAGGGGGCTATTTCCAAAAGCCTCCTTTCTTTCAGTTTCAAGTTCCTCTATCTCTAAATCAGCATCTTGAAGCTGAGCCAAAAGTTTTAGTTCTTTTTTCATTTAATCTCCACCCAAGATACTTTTTCGCCAGGAAAAATTTTAATCTTCCCTTGCCAGCCAAACAAGGAAAATTTCTTTTCCAGTTTTTCTTTTAAAGGTAAAAGAATGACTCTTTCAGTCGCTTCATGAGTAGCATCAATTAAGTTTATCCCCAGCTCAATAGCCATCAAAGCCGAATGATAACCGACATCCCCAGTGATAAAAACGTCTGCTCCTTTTTCCTTTACTAGAGGCAATAGGCTCTCGCCCTTTCCGCTGCAAGTAACAACCTTCCTCACCACTTTATCTGGGTTGCCCAAGAATCTTACTGGAGTCTCAAGCTTCTCAGCCACTTCCTGAGCCAACTCCTTCAAAGTCTTTGGTAAAGTTAGCTCAGCCCACCGTGCAATCGATCCTTCGCCTTTTTCTTCCAGAACCCGTACTCCTTCAAATCCTAGTTTAAAAACTAAATAATCGTTCACCCCGCCAAAAGCAACATCAAGATTGGTATGAAGAGAAATAATATTAACATCAGCTTTTATTGCCTTAATTAGTGCGGGAGAAGAAGCAATCCTTCTTAAAGGCGAAAAAATCAATGGATGATGAGTTATCAAAAGGTTTGCACCCTCAGTCAAAGCAAAATCAATTGCCCCAATGAGAGGATCAAGGGAAAGGACAATATTTCTAACCTCGCTTTCAAGTTCTCCACACTGCAAGCCAACATTGTCACCTTCAAAAGCCAAGTCGAATGGATAAATTTCGTCAAGAAACCCAAGAACTTCTCCAACCGTCATTTCCCCTCTCCTTTTTTTCTTCTCTTTCGAGTAAAGAATAAACCAAATAGAAAGTTAAAACCCCCAAAGAAAAAATTTCTAGATTAATCAAGTATGAAAAAAATTTAACAGAAAAAAAGGAAGATTGAGCAACCGGGTCGTTGGGATGCAAGACACTATAACGAGTCGACCAGAGCAAAACGGGAATCGAACCGAAAAAAAAGTAAAAAAACAGGGAAATATTTCCTCTACCCTCAAACAAATAAGCCAAGTAAAAAAACAAGCTAGCGACAAAAATAATTTCCCAAGCGATTCGCAAGCGAGGTTCTGACCAGTTTATACCTCCCCAAGCTAGGAAAGCAACCAAAAGACTAGAAAGAAGATATATTACCCAAAAAATCAAAGAAGTGATCGAAAGAGATTTTAGAAAAATTATTCTGTTCTCAACCCATAGAGGCACTATGGAAAAAATCACAACGAATAGATAAAAGATAATAGCTGTAAAAGCTAGCCCCGCATGTAAATAAATCAGTCTCACCAGTGAGCCAAGAATTTTTTCCTCAGGAGAAAAATAGAGAGTTAAGCTCAAAGCCAGAATAACACCGAAAAACAATATAGCCATTGAGAGTTTGCAAGGCTTATCGTTCATCAATGTCTAGATTAGCAAATAAACTAAGTTTAGCCAAGAATCAGATGCAAAAACTGATAGAAGCTGACGATTGCAAAGAGCAAAAACAAAAAAGCTCCCAATTTTCGGAAAATCTTTATATGTGGTAAATGAGCAATTTTTTCACCAAGAAGGGAGACAATAAAATTTGGGAGAAACATTCCCATTATCCCGCCAAGCAAGACCATTAAGCTCTGATCAAAGCGTGTTGCTAAAGCAAAAGTACCAAACTGAGTTTTGTCTCCTAACTCAGCCAACAGAAAAGAGCTGAAAATTACTATGAACACTCTGAAGGTTGAAGTTGATGAATTCAACTCCTCTACTGGATAACTCTGTTCGTTTTTTTGGTAGCTCTCGCGCCAGAACCAAAAGAAAGCAACTAAAAAAACAACCCCACTGAGAAGATGAGAAAACCAAGGAAAAAAAGAGTTCCGCAAAAACGTGCCAAAGAAGACCGCCATTGCCTCTAACACAGCAATGGCCGAAAAAATCGGCAAAACGACGAGTTTTAACCGATATCGAGAGGCTAAATAAAAAACCAAAAAGTTGGTTTTGTCCCCTAACTCAGCTAAAAAAATCAGACCAAGAGAAGTTAAAAAAGAAGACAACATCGCCAAAAATTAACTAGAGTTTCGAGTTTTGGTTATTAAAAAGTAGACTAGGCCAAGAATCAGAACGGCAAGAAGAAAAATGACCAAGCTAAGAGTTTTTTCGTGAGATAAACTGGCAATCAAGAGTTCCCTGATGAAGGCAACCAAAGCCACAGAAAGAAAGATTTCAATGTGTAAACGACCGCCTTTTAAGTACTCAGTCTCAGTTTTTAGCAATTCAATCATAACCCAGACCACCAAAAGTGTCCCCAGAGCTGAAATAAGATTTTTAGCAATACCCCTTGTGAAAAGCTGATAGACTTCGATCCCAAAAAGAGTAACAACTCCCAAAGATAATCCTAGCAAAGCAAAGACTAAAAACATATTCAAGCTAAAGGCAAAACGCTCCGCCAGATTTATCAAAAAAGTGTCCATCTTTTTTGTCAAGAAAACTTGCTTCAAACGCTCTTCATGATAAGATGAAAGCATCACATCAAGATTCATATCAAGAATTTTATGAAGGCTTTTTTCCAGAGCTTCGTATTCCGACTTTTTCTTCACCTCAAGGGCCAGAATTTTTAAAAGGTACTCCCTTTTAAAATTCATCGAGGCAGAAACCAAATGAATGGGTATCTCCCTGGCTACATGAACTTTCCCTACCTCGTATAAGTTTTCCCAGTAAAAATCTTCATAGTTTCCATCAAAAAGGCTCTCAAACCAGTGCTTTATTGACTCCTTTCTTTTCTCTCCTTGAGCAGCACCGCTAAAAAAACGCCGACCTTCGGGCAAAGAAGTTAAATAAGCAAAAAAATCATTGACAAATTTATCCTGGTAAGGCTTAAAAATCTCACTCAGCCTTCTTAGATTAGCAGCATCCTGCGAGTTAAAATAATAGTCTCTTTTTAGCTGCTTAAAATCCATCTTACCTCCGTTAAACTTTTTTCATAATTAATGGTACTCAATCAAGAATTTCAAAACGATTACAAAAATTAATCCGGCTAAAAAAAGGAGAAAGGAAACAAAGCTTCGCCAGCGATTTGGCTCGCGATGGAGTTCAGGAATTAAATCAGAAGCTGAAATGTAAATAAATCCCCCGGCCGCTAAAGGCAAAAGAAAATCGACCACTTTAGGAAAAGAGCCAAGAAAATAAACCAGTATCCCACCGATAACTGAAGTTAACTGAGAAATTAAGTTAAAAAGCAAAGCTTTAACTTTTGAGTAACCACTACCTACTAAAATTGCGAAGTCGCCCAGCTCTTGTGGAACTTCATGACTAAGAATTAAAAGAGTGGTAAGCAATCCGAACGGCACACTAACGAAAAAGCTCGCTGCAATTGCACCGCCGTCAATGAAGTTATGCAAACCATCACCTAATAAAACCAGGTAGCCAACTGGATGAACTTCGCACTTACTTTTATGGCAATGGTGCCACCAAAAATAGCGTTCAATTATAAAAAAAAGGGAGAAACCACTAATCAGTAACAGAAAAACCACCTGGGAAGTCAGTTTCTCCAAAGACTCAGCAACTAAATGAAAAAAAGCGCCGGCTAAAATTGATCCTGCCGAGAAAGCAATCAGGGCGTCAATAATTTTCTTCCCTAAATTTTCATTTAAAAACAAAGTAAAAGCTCCAATTAAAGCAATAAAACTATCAACTAAGGTCGCAACCAATATCCACAAAAAAATTGTCACATCCAAATTCTATCACACCTAAAAACCACAAGGAGCTCTTTGAAAACTAGCTGAACAATTTTTTCACCTTTCATTTTCACCACTGTACCTAAAAATAGCTATTTTTTGCTTTTTACGCTTTTTTTCGATAGAATTGCTTTGATTGACTAAAGGATTTACATTTTATTCGCTAGGAGGATTTCTCGATGTTAGTTCAGTCAATAATGAAAAAAGAAGTAATTACTATTAGCCCAGAAGCCACAGCTGCTGAAGCAGCAGCTCTATTAGAAGAAAAAGGTATCCGATGCCTGGTAATAACTGAAAATCGCGAGGTAAAAGGAATCGTTACTGACAGCGATTTTATCTTTCGAGTTGTGAGTAAAGGAATCGACCCCAATAAAATTAAAGTTAAAGACATGATGACAAAAAACCCAAAAACTATTCCTCCAGACATAGACATCTTTGAGGCCATTAAAATAATGGAAGATTTAAAAGTGCGCCGATTGCCGGTGGTAAAAGACAACAAGCTTGTTGGCATTCTCTCAGTTGGCGATGTTGCTTCTCATGTGGTTGTCCGCATGGAATTCTTAAGAAGTAGCTAAATCAAGGAGTCTTTCTAATTCCCATTTTTTCTCAAACAAAAGCATCCAAAGCTAAAGTTTTCATTGTTCTGATAGAGAACTTTTATAAGCTAAGTCAGAAAGCTTTTCTCCTAACATACTAACCAGCCTTGGCTTAAGCGAATCTAAAATCTTCAAATAACATTTATCATCAATCGCAAGAGTTAGAGATGGCTAAATGAATTTCAGCTACTGCTATAAAATTGCTCTTATTCAATTACAACTTAGTCCCTCATCTTATGCCTGGTGCTAACTAAGGAGGGTCTGAACCGGTATTCACCTTCTCGCTTGGTTGTAAATCTCTCAACATGTTTCTATTTTGCTCTCAAAAAAGTCGAGAAAAATTACAACTTTACTTTTTTAAAAAAAGTCAAAATGGCATGGGTAAAGGACTTAAATTTTCTCTTTTAGTTTTCTATTTTCTTACTTCAGTAAGTTACAAGATTGAGTGAGTTACAAGATGTCAGGCTCCTCTTTAAAAAGGAATTTGAAGAGGGAAGATTCCAAGCTAAATTCTACCAAAACTTTGAGGAGAGCTTAAAAGAGCTTTTGTTTCTTTAGAGAAAAGAAAATTTAGTAGAGCCTGGATGGCGTTGTTTGGCAGCCTTTTTTTATTGATTATTGCAGCACGGTCCCTAACCAATGATAGCTCTTCAATTTCAAAAGCTCTAAGCTTGCCTTCTGACACTTCATTGGCTACCACCCATTCTGAAACAATTGTCACCCCCACGCCTTTTAAAACCGCAGTTTTTAACCCCTGAAGGTCATCAATAGTTATGACTTTCCTTAAGTCATTTATGCTCAAGCCGGCGGCACTCAAAGCTCTACAAACCGTTACGTAGGTACAGCATGATTTTCCTCGAAAAACAAAAGGCAAATCGAGAATCTCTCTCATTTTAACTCTGCTATTTTTTCTATCAGACAAAAAAATTTTTGGATTGACCACCAGAAGTAACTTTTCTTTGGCCAGGGTATAGTATTCAAATTTCTTGTTGAACGAACAGGGTTCTGCAATGACTATGTCCAGGTAATCCTCAAACAAAAGACGGTCAAGGTCTCGTCCACAGGCAACGACTGTCTCAGGGTAAATAACAGGATGTTTTTTAAGAAAACTGTCTATCAAGATGGGCATAATGTACCCACCGGTAGTCGGGGATGCTCCTATTAGGAGTCGACCCCCGTTTGATTCTTTCATGGAAGCTAA
Organism: uncultured bacterium; assembly: GCA_938091145.1. Classification (GTDB taxonomy): domain Bacteria; phylum Actinomycetota; class Aquicultoria; order SKW223; family CALKMS01; genus CALKMS01. The sequence goes on along the minus strand of CALKMS010000151.1, from coordinate 6,731 downwards.
AGTTTTTTTAACCTCAGCATCATTTTTTAATACTTCTGAAACATGCCTCTCTAGTATTTTCCCGGCTTCGGTAAGTGTTACTCCCGTCGTTGAGCGCGAAAATAATTTGGCTCCGTAGTATTCTTCTAAGGCTTTGATTTGAAAGGAAACAGTCGTTTGAGAAAGATATAAATGTTGGGCTGCCTTTGTAAAACTTTCTTTGTTAGCAACTGCCAGAAATGTTTTAAAGTAATCAAGATACATAACCCCTCCCTTTGGTTAGCAATAAAATTAATTCACCACATCAATAATATTCGTTTCCAGCTCAGTAAATTATTTTGTAACATTTATTATAATCAAATGGAACAATTGCAACAATCAAATGAAACATTTGTAACATTTTTCAATTTATAACACAGTTTTGAAACTAATGCAAATCAATTAGGAAATGAGGTGGTGAAAAGTAATGGGTGTCAAGCAAGGAAAGAATAAAGGTGAGGTGGTTATTACAAGGAGAAGGTTTCTCAAACTCATAGGGGCAAGTGCAGCGGCATTATCATTATCTCAGGGCATCAAATCGCGTTATCTTGTTCCCTCTGCAACGGCTAAGGCGAAAAAGCTAGGTGAGACAAAGACGTTTCAAACAGTCTGTGGAATATGTGATTCTGAGTGCATGGTCCGGGCGACTGTTGTTGATGGAAAAGTGGTCGAGCTTGAGGGCATGCCAGGTGATCTAGCAGGCGACGGTAAGCTTTGTGTAAAGGGACTTTCCGGATATCGCTCCCTCTATGATCCAAACCGGATAAAAGGGCCTCTTATGCGAACAAATCCCGAGAGGGGTATAGGAGTAGATCCTAAGTGGAAGGAGGTCTCCTGGGAAGAAGCCTACCAAATGGTGGGGAAGAAATTAAAGGAGATTAGTGAGAAGTATGGCCCAGAATCGATAGTTTGCCTCATGCGACCCAAGGAAGAACAGACCCATTTTGTAAAGGCTATCGGAACGCCGAATCATGTCTGTCACGTGGATACCTGCTATTTGAGTAGCGAAGTAGCTGGTTCTCTGACCTATAAATTCGACCCCGAGCAAAAGAAAAAGGGCAAGTCTTGGGTCTGGGACTATAAAAACGCTAAATATATTTTGGGATTTGGTTATGACCAGTTAGGCAAGTCAAAGAGGGTCTATGCCCGCCAGTTTCAGGAAGCAAAAGATAAAGGAGCTAAGATCGTCATCCTCGATCCCCGTCTCTCTATCACTGCAGCCAAAGCTGATGAGTGGATACCTATTAAACCTGGCACAGACCTGGCTTTCGCTCTGGCTATGATCAATGTAATCATCAATGAAAATCTCTACGATGCTCAATATGTTGCTGAATGTACTTTCGGATTTGATAAATTAAAAGCTCATATCCAAAAATATACGCCCGAGTGGGCTCAAGATATTTGCGAAATCCCGGCGGATAAAATAAAAAGGATTGCGAAAGAGTTCGCTACCACCCGTCTAGCGGTGGTAGCGCTTCATAAGCGAGACGCCACGGGACCAATCTATACAAATAGCTTCCATCTTGCCCGTTGCGCCTTTATCTTGAACGCACTGGTTGGCTCGATTGACCAGGAAGGCGGCCATCTCATGCCTCGAAAACCAGACATGCCTAAATTTGATGATGTCTTTAAGTTTGACTATCCAAAACCCAGAACCAAGGAAAGAGTTGATGGGCTTGACAAGTGGCCTCTTGCAGAGCCTTTCAAAAAGGCTTCGTTTTCGAACTTAGCGGAAGGTATCCTTAGCCAAAAACCATACCCTACCAAGGCTTTGGTGGTTCATAAGTACAATATTACTTCTTTCCCCAATCCCGATAGGATGATTGAAGCTATTAAGACGCTAGATTTTGTCGTAGTTTTCGACGTCTTTCCTTCAGAGATGGCTCAGTTAGCAGATGTTGTGCTTCCTGGCTATCTTTATCTCGAAGGCGGACCTGGTTATGCGGTGCGGGACTATTCTGCCTGGTATCCGCATATAGTCTATAAGGAAGGAATTGAGCCGGTCCACAATGTCAAGAAACTTAACGAGTCATTTAACGAGATTCTTAAAGCTAAGGGTTTGAGCCAGTTTGTCGTAGACTGGAAAGCCTTTTCCAAAGCTAAACTGGATTCGCTTGGTATTACTCTTGACGACATAAAAAACTCACCCAATGGAATATGGGGCACTCCGGAGTCATTTAAACCCAAGAAAGAGTTCGTTACTCCTTCCAAGAAAATAGAGCTATACTCCAATTGGCTGGCTCAAAAAGGTTACGACCCCTTGCCCATATGGGCAGACAAGAAAGAAAGGCCGAAGGCGGATAACGAGTTTTACTACCTGACCAACCACCTTGCCTGGTATAGAATGGGTAATCCGGTGCTCATCAATGACCCATTGTTAAGTCGGTTGCAGCCTGAGAATTACTGCTGGATTAACCCCAAGTCCGCTAACAAGCTGGGCATCAAAGACGGAGACAAAGTAAAGCTTTCCTCTGAATACGGTTCTATTGTGCTCAAGGCTAAGCTGTATGAAGGCATCAGACCCGATTGTGTGATGACCGAACACGGTTACGGGCATTGGAGTAAAGGACTCTCAGTTGCTTACAACCGAGGAGTTAATGACGGTGAGGTTATGCCAAACTGGAAGGCAGAAGAGAAGCTCAAGTTAAAAGATCCGTCCTGCAGTTCTGCTCTTGTCGATGTTGTCGTCAAGGTAAAGAAGGCAGAATGACGGTTGCTTCAGAAGCCTTTCGAAGCGTAGATATGGAAACCAAAGGGCGAATTTTCTCTTACAATTTGTTGTCCAAGGTTTTTACCTACCCGGAGGCGGAGACACTCGAATTGAACTGGGATGTGATAGGTGTTCTGCTCAAAGAGCTGGGACTCTCGAGTATAGGACGCGACATAGTTTCTCAAAATAACAAAGAAGGATATTTAGAAGAAGTGCAGTGCGAATATACACGACTTTTCAGAAGTGCTTTCCCAAAGGTCCCTCTTCCTCCCTACGAATCAGTCTACACAGACGAAGAGGGATTGCTCTGGGGTAAAAGCACTCTCGAAGTGCTGAAATGTTATAGGGAAGCAGGGCTTGAATTCTTAAGGACAAATGATAAGAACACTATACCGGATCACATTGCAGTAGAGTTAGAATTTATGGCTTATCTCGCTTCTAATGAACTTGAAGCGGTTAGCGAGGATGAAAAGCGATTTTACCGGGAAAAACAAAAATCGTTTCTGCGCGACCACTTGTTGAAGTGGGCACCGGGTTTTTTTGAGCAGGTGGAGAAAGAAACAAAACTTGATTTCTATCGTATTTTTGCCCGTTTTGGTCGTGTTTTTTTGTCCGCAGAAATTGAAACTTTAGGTGATGGAAGGAGGTAGATTCAGGGTGTCTAAAAAATTAGCGATGGTTGTGGACACCGAACGCTGTATCGGCTGTAATGCTTGTACCATCGAGTGCAGGCGAGAAAATGAGGTTCCATTTGAAGGTTCCCGAACCGTGATTAAAGAGAGCGTGAGTGGTTCATTCCCGGATGTTTCTTTGCTCATTCGGAAAGCAGCCTGTCTTCACTGCAAGGAAGCAATTTGCGTTGATGTATGCCCCACCGGAGCAACTTACCAAAGAAAAGATGGCGTTGTTGTAATTGACAAGGAAAGGTGTATAGGATGCGGTTACTGTGTCAATGCTTGTCCATATCAAGCAAGATTTTTAGAGAAAGAAAGCCAGAAAGCGAACAAGTGTAACTTTTGTGCGCAGCGGCTAAGCAAGGGATTGGAACCGATTTGTGTAACTAAGTGCCCCCAGAGCGCTCTTTTATTTGGTGATAGAGACGAGATGCTCAACAAGGCAAAAGATAGGTTACAGGCTCTAAAAGCTAAGGGAAAGCTAACTGCAACTCTTTATGGAGAAAGAGAGTTGGGCGGGCAAGGAGTAATTTATATTCTCACCGATAAACCATCCTCATACGGTCTACCCGAAGAGCCTATCTATCCCAACAGCATCGCTGCCTGGCAGCAAATTATTAAACCACTGGGCGCGATTGCTGGTGGCCTTACATTAGCTGGACTAGCTGTTAGCTTCTTGGCTAACTTGGGTTACCAACCACACTCTAAGGAAGGAGGGGAAGAATGATGGCAAGATATGTCCGCAATAGTGCATTAAAGAGATTCGTTCACTGGACGCACACCATATCAACCTTGGTTCTCTTTTACACAGGTTTAGCGCTTTATGCTCCAGGGATGAATTTCTTGGCTAAAGCCATCGGTGGCTTCGAGGTTTCTAGGCTTTTACACCGTGCAAGTGCTGTGGCTTTCATTTTGATTCCATTGGTAGTAATAATTTTTAACTTTAAGGGATTTACACACTTTCTGGCTGAAATCTTTTCTTGGGGCAAAAATGATACTGCCTGGATGCTTAAGTTCCCCGTTTATCTGTTCAAAGCTAATACCAAAATGCCTGATTTTAAGGGGAAGTATAAACCAGGCCAGAAATTCGCCGCTTGGTTGATTCTTACCTTTGCCATTTTGATCGCTCTGACAGGCATTGTTTTGTGGGGGCACCGAGATTACGCAATGTTCTCAACGGCTTTATGGCGTTGGTCGCTTATCATTCACGATGTGTCTATGATTGGTCTGGGGATAATGCTGCTTGGCCATATATATCTGGGTTTAGGTATTTTTCAACCTTATAGAGGTGCTTGGCGCTTTATATTTGGAGATGGCACTGTCAGCGAAGAAGAGGCTTTTTATCACTGGCCTCAGTGGGCAGAGGAAATGAAGAGGCAAGTTAGAGACTATAATTAATCATGTAAGTTTATAAGTTTCTCCTTAGTCGCCCTTTCGCGGGTAATTCGCATCTGCTGCGCACAACCCGCCTGTAAAAAAACCGGCTATTCTCTTAAGAGTGTAGCCGGTTCATTTTTTACTCCCGCTAACAGTTATCAAACATTCCATACACAGACCCAAATTGGTGGGCCCGCAAGGACTTGAACCTTGAACCAACGGATTATGAGTCCGCTGCTCTGCCAATTGAGCTACGGGCCCTCTTTAGTTAGGTGTTTAATAATTTTAAATTTTATCCTTACTTAACTTTTTTTTCCACCTATTTAACCGAAGCAGTCAATCTGAGAATAAGTGTAATAAACCAATCTAAACCTGCATTTTAAGCAACTAAAGCCAAAATACCGATAAAAAAATTGAAACAAAACAACTTACCCTTCCTTGCTGCTTACCGTGCCCTCCGTCAAAGAGCCTGACTTTTTATTGTTCTTCACCAAAAACTTGAGCTGAAAAACGAAAGATCTTGCAATCTTTTTTCTTCCAAGAATCCGCCTCTAAGCCAGCTTTCAAACAAGTTTGCTGTAGAAACTCTTCCCGGGTCCATCCATACTCTGTTGCAACTTGAGGCAGCAGCAACCCACTCCAAGGTCCATGGCAAACAAACAAACCATCACGGCCTACTTCAATTTCCTCAATTGAGTCAACCTTTTTGAAAGGTGAAAGAACCGATATTTCAATTTTGACTTCATCAAGTTCGTCGAGGGTTAGAGAAGGAAAGCGAGGATCATTCAAGGCTGATGCGATAGCCATTTTTGGAACGACCTCAGATAATGGTTCAACTGGATCAATTTGGCCAATACACCCCCTCAGCTTTCCGCCTTTCTTTAATGTAACAAAAGCTCCGAATCTTTTGTTCAATATCTCATTCTTCACTTTAAAAGACGGTATTTTTTTGGTCTCAAGATAAGTTTCCAAAGTTCGACGGGCAATAGTTAAAAGCTCTTTTTCTGCCTCTTTCGGAAGCCATTTTTCGCTTTTTAGCGATTTTTTACGGTTCAAAAAAACACTCTGACTGCTAAAACAAATAGCAGCATATCCTACAACTGCAGTTTTATCGCCAGTAACATCGCCCGAATTTTGGTACTTCAAAACTGTAACCTCTTTAGCTCCAAGCTTCTTGGCCGTATCCATCGCGACTAAAACGGCGCCGGCTCCACAAAGTTCAACCTCTCCGGCATTAAGTTTTTTGTAAAGTGTTAACTGATCAAACTCTTTAATCAACTCCAAAACTTTTAAATCCATCTCTTTTGCCGTTTCGTATGGGTGATAATGAGAAAGATCAGAGGAAGCAACAAGAATAGATTCACACTCTGACATGATCTTTACTAAAGCTCTCGTGAGATCCGAAACATATGTTAAAGAATAATCACCTACCACAACAGGAACAATCTCAAAACTTTTTAATGCCAACTGCAAAAAAGGAAGCTGCACTTCAATCGAGTGCTCCTGAGCGTGAGCGGTTGAATCAAAATAAATAAAAGAGCCAAAATCCACAAGCTTTTGAGCTATTTGCTTGTTAACCTTCACTTTGCCAAGAGGTGTCAAATAATAATCGACACGGTCAACAGCAGCTCCCCTAACAAAAGCCCGATGAGCCGCCCCTACAAGAATAACCAGTGGAATTTCTTTTCCCCTGATCAAAGCGAAAGCATTTGCCGCTACCTCCCCAGAATATGGATAACCAGCGTGGGGAACTACTAAAACCTTGATTGAACCTTCGATTTTACTTTCAATGGTCGAAGAAAATAGTTGATTCAACTGATGCAAAAGATTGTTTCGATCGAGAGGATAAAAGCCAATGCGAGCAGCAACCGGTGGTCTTTCGTAAAAAGACTTCTCCACCTTCAACCCCCACTTCTTACTATTAAAATTATAAATAAACTTAAACTCAGTTA
>CALKMS010000150.1 GCA_938091145.1 uncultured bacterium | reverse complement strand
GCTAAGGATCTGCGTCTAGTGCACTCAATTTTTCTCATTAATATTCATTTGGAGCGAATGGGCGATCTCGCTTTTAATATTTCTCGCTCAGTTCGGGATTTGTCAGAAATTCCTGCTGATGGTAAGGAGTTTATTAATCTTTTAAAAAAAATGGGCGATAAAGTTCTTCAGCTGGTGGAAGTTTCCTTAAAAGCTTTTGAAACTTTGGATATAAAGCTGGTTGATCAGTTAAATCAATTAGATGAACCGATTGACTCATTTTTTAAGGAGTTTTTCAGCTTGCTAGCTCGGCGGTCTGGAGACCTTTCCTTTGAATGGGCGAGCAACTGTATTTTGATATGTCGCTGGCTAGAAAGGATTGCTGATCATGCAGTTGACATCGGCGAAAGGGTTATTTATCTGATTTCAGGAAAATTTGTTGATCTTGATTAATGGGAGAAGTAAAAGACAACTTAGATCGAATTAGAGAGCGTATAGAAAAAGCTGCCAAGAGGTCGGGGAGAAAGGCCGAAGAAATAATTCTTGTAGCTGTAACCAAGAATGTTGAGCCGGCTCTCATTAAAGAAGCTTTTTTAGCTGGTCAGAAAATTTTTGCTGAGAACCGGGTTCAAGAGTTTCTGGCTAAAAAACCTTTATTGTCTACCGATTTGGTTTGGCACTTTGTTGGTCATTTGCAAAGAAATAAGGTAAAAAAAGTCATTGACCAAGTAGAACTTATTCAATCAGTTGACAGTCTTCATTTGGCGGCTGAAATTAATCGAAGAGCTCAGGAAAAAGGTTTGCGGGTCAAGGTTTTGTTGGAACTAAAGGTAAGCCCGGAGGTGACCAAATTTGGCTTTACTGAGTCAGAAATTGAAGAAGCGATAGAGAAAATGTCAGAATTTAAGGGTATAATTGTTAAAGGATTGATGACAATAGCGCCTTTGTTGCCGGCTGAAGAATGTCGGCCTTACTTTAAGAAGGCGTACGAATTGTGGAAAAGATTAAAAGAAGGAAAACCTGAATGGTTTGAGTATCTTTCAATGGGTATGAGTGACGATTTCGAAGTAGCAATTGAAGAGGGGAGTAACATGGTCAGGATAGGTCGGGCAATTTTTGGAAGGAGAAAAAATGGATGATTTTTGGCAGAAGGCACTAGTTTTGTTCGGATTAAAAGAACCAGAAGAGGAAGAATGTTTGGAGGAAAAGTATCCAGAAGATGACTCGATGGTAGTCAGAAAGGTGCCACGAGGGGAATTTTCTAGCCGCCGAGAAAAGCGGGCACCTTTGAAAGTAGTTAGAGAAACTTCATTTCGCGTTCACATTTTTGAACCTCGCTTTTTAAATGATGTTTTGAGAGTAGCTGAGAAATTTAAAGCTGGCACACCTGTGATAATTAATCTTAAGTCAACAGATAATACTATAGGCCAACGGATAATTGACTTTATTAGTGGTGTTGTTTTTTCTCGGGATGGGAAACTCATAAGGATAACCGGTGGTGTTTACCTGGCGACGCCTCCAAACGTAGAGATCGGGCCGGAGGAAAAAGCAAGAATAAAAGAGATATTTTTTAAGAACGTTTAAGGAGGGAATTTGAGGATAGGGATTATTGGAGCTGGGCAAATGGGGGGAGCTCTTGCTCAAGGTTTACTGGAAAAGAAAGTTGTCAGTGTTGATGAGCTATTTTTGTCGGATGTTAGAGTTGAGCGCCTTGATGAACTAAGGCAACAACTAGGTCTAAACACCACAACTCACAATAATCAGGTAGTGGAAAATGCTGAGATAGTGATTATTGCTGTTAAGCCCCAACATTTAAAAGGCTTGCTTAACGAACTACAGGTAGTGCAGGTGACAGATCAAATTTTGGTTTCAATTGTTGCTGGGGCAAAAATTTCTGTTTATGAGCAGTTTTTGGGGGAAAGCATCAAGATTGTGAGGGTGATGCCTAATTCTCCCTGTCAGATTGGCTACGGCGTTTCGGTTATAAGTCCGGGGAGAAATGTTAGTTTTGATGATTTGGAGAAAGTTAAATCAATCTTTGCCGCCGTTGGAGAGGTGATAGAGCTTTCCGAAGATTATCTCGATGTGGTCACTGCGATTAGTGGGTCGGGGCCGGCTTTTTTTTATTATTTTGCTGAAGCTATGATTGAAGCTGGAATTAAAGCCGGTCTTTCACGTGAAGTTGCCACGCGCCTTGTTCAAGGAACAATGGTTGGTTCAGGGATGATGATGAAAAAAACAGGTAAACATCCCGCTTTACTGATTGATATGGTGACTTCTCCGGGTGGTACGACTATTGCTGGCTTGGAAGCCTTGGATAAAAAAGGTTTTAAGGCTGCTGTTTTTAAAGCAGTAGAGGCAGCTTTCAAGAGGGCGAAAGAATTAGGTTGAAGTTTATAATAGTTATGTGGTTGAGCAACTTTATTGACCTTCTGTTTTATGTGCTTTATATTTCAATTATCTTGGTTATAATTCGTTCATGGATTTTTTTTCCTGTCCCTCGTGTCCTGGCTAAAATCTGGTGTTTTATAGAGGATCTGGCTGATTGGTATCTGAGTTTGTTTAGAAAATATATTCCGCCCTTAATGGCGGGTAGTTTGGCTTTGGATTTGTCACCTATCTTAGGTATACTAGTTCTGGAGTTGGTTCGCAGCTTTCTAAAAAATTTAATTTGGATTTTATAGGAGGTGAGAAGTGAAGCTTACACCACTTGATATTCATCAGAAGGAATTTCGAAGGGTTTTGAGGGGCTATAGCGAAGAAGAGGTGGACGCTTTTTTAGACGAAGTGGCAACCGAGTTTGAAAGAATTTTCCAGGAGAACATCGATATTAAAGAAGAAGCTGAGAGGCTCAGAAAGAAGTTGGCTCAATATGAAAAATTTGAGGAAACCCTTCAAGACACAATGCTGGCTGCTCAGCGTTCCGCCGAAGAGATTCAAAACAATGCTCGGAAAGCTGCAGAGCTGGTCATTAAGGATGCCGAATTGAAAGCCAAAGAGATTGTCCAGAACTCTATTGCTGAAAGACAAATGATAAATAATGAAATAGTCGCTTTGAGAAGGTTGATCACAGACTTTAAAGAGAAAATGAAGGCTTTTCTTCAAAGCTACCTTTCGAGCCTTGATGAGTTAGAGAAACAGGTGGGGATTTTGCCTGAAATAAAGGCGGAGGAAGCCTTAGTTGAAGATGATAGGGGAGTTGAACTTGTTTCTGGGGACGTTGGCTTAAAGGGAGTCTCAAATTCGGAGTCTGGAAAGGAAGAGTTAAAAACTGAAGAAACCAATGAAACAACGGGAAAGAATCCAGAAGCGGCCCTTGAAGATGAACTTTCGCCTTTTGAGAGTGATTTAGCTTCGAATAGTGGGCAAAGTCTTTACGATAAATATCCTGAATAGGTTGAATAGTGTTTGCTGATTAGCAAAGAGTGGTCCATTCTGAAAGTTTATGTTAGGCATGGGCCAGAGCAGAAAAAAGCAGAGTTACTTAGCGATTACTTGAGAGTTTATCTCAAGCTTTTTAGGGTAGGCAAATCAAGGACTGTTGAATTTTCTTTTAAGTTTATTTTTATTATCCGCAAAAAAGGTCAGGATTTTGAGAGGACAGAAAGGAAAAATGAAGGAAGTCTTCTGGATTCGGTGGGCGAGGAGCAGCTGGCTCGCGTTCTGGACTCTTTAAAATCAGTAAAAACTTCTTAATTGAGATAATCTTTCGAAAGCAATAGTCTTTTTGTGAGAGGGACTGATGCAAAAAGATGAATTAATTAAGTTGATAAAAACTAATCTTGAACCGCCCTGCATTTCTGTTTATTTGAGCTTTAAAAGCGAAAATCCAACAACGGCCGAAATGTTGGCTGCTTTTAACTCTTTGGTACGTCGGGAGACTCGAAAAGACTCAACTTTAAAGAAGGAAGATTTCAAGCTTTACTTTGATGAGTTGAGGAAAGCTATTCGGTTACTCCGCTTGCCAGGTGGTAATTTTCAGGGTGTATCCTTCTTTATGGCCCCCGCTCGAAAGTATATTCGAAATTTTTTTCTCCGTAAGTGTCCAGAAATCCTTTGCGTTTCATCTTCTTTTTACCTTTTGCCAATTATTAAAGAACTTTATGAAACCTTGACTTTTTGCTTTTGCATAGTGGATGAGCGAAAAGCTCGCTTAGTAGCTCTCTCTCCCTATGAAGTGCTGAGAGAAGTCAAAATTGACGATCAGACACCGGAAAGAGTTAAGAGTGCTGGTTGGTATGGCCTTGAAGAAAAGAGAATTGGCCGACATATTAATGAGCACGTGAGAGCGCACTTTGAGTTGGTTGTTAGTAAGGTCCGGGAACTTTGGAGGGAGTATGGTTTTCAAATATTGGTTTTGTTTTTGAGCACAAAGAACGCACAGATATTTAAAAAAATGCTTTCTTTTAAAAAAGCTTTTTTGGTGGTTGAGAAGCCACCACTTGATTTTAATACTTCAACTGATTTGATCAGAAAGCTTGCTGGGGAGATTGAACGAGCCGAGCTTGAGAAAGAAAGATTATTGGTAAGAGAGAAGCTTGAAATTGGCCTTAGTGAAGGTCGAGCAGTGGTCGGTTTGCAAGCTTTTCTGCGGGCTTGGAATGAGGGTTTGGTTGAAAAGGTGTTGATAAAAGAAAACTTTGAAAGTGGTGCCTTTTTTTGTTCTAACTGTAATCGGTATCAGATTGAGGCAGGTAGTTGTTCATTTTGTGGAACTGACCTAGAAAAGATTAGTTATTTTCTTGACCATATTGTTAAAGAATGTTTTATAAAAAATGTCAAAGCTTACTGGTTTAGGGATTTCTCCCCCGGTTTAGCAGCTATTCTCCGAACCTATCTTTTTTAAAGTTTTCCAGGAAAGTGATTTTTTCTCCTTTTAAATCGCCGAAAGTTACAACTTGATTTTTGCCCTGGTTTTTAGCTACGTAAAGTGCTTTGTCAGCAGCTCCAATGAGTTCAGTTTCGTTGATGCCGTGAAAAGGATAAGTTGAGACTCCAGCGCTTAACGTCAGTTTTCCCAGGTAAGTGTTTTCATTTTTGAGAACCATCTCCTCGATGCTCCTTTTTATCCTTTCTGCTACACATTTTGCCTCTTTGGTGCTTGTTTGTGGAAGAATTATTGCGAACTCTTCCCCGCCGTATCGGGAGAGGACGTCGGTTTCTCTAATTACTCTTTTTAGCTTTTTGGCTACTTCTTTTAATATGTAATCACCTACCAAATGGCCATAGCGATCGTTGAAGGCTTTAAAGTCATCAAGATCAATCATTATTACTGAAAGATTTAAGTGGTAGCGGCGAGACCGCTTGATTTCTTCTTTTAATCTTTCATAAAAAAAGCGGTGGTTGTAAAGGCCGGTGAGAGAGTCAGTAGTAGCCAGTCTTTCTATTTCTTCGTGGAAGCGAGCTTCTTTGATAGCAAGTGCTGCTTGATTGGCTAAAAGAGAAAGAGCGAAGACCTCTCCTTTCTTAAATTCTCTCTCTTTGAAATCGTCAACGTAGAGAATGCCAACTATTTCATTTTCAATTGTTAAGGGGACCGCTATCAAAGATTTAACGCCTTCTTTTAGTAAAATAGGGTTGTTGAAATTGGGGTTTTCCTTCACGTTCTTTATCACAGTGGGTTGGTGACTAGATAAAATGCTACTAGTTAAACCTTTAGGTCTTACTTCCCATTCGGAAACACGGCTAAAGTTTTCACTAAACCCGATTGAAGCTTTCATTGTTAATTTTTTTCTTTTTGAATCGTAAAGAGCGATGCTTCCAGCTGGGCAGTTAGATAGTTTTAAGGCTAACTCTAAAATTTCTTTAAGAGTTTCTTCAGTTTTAGAAGTCATAGCCAGCATAAGACCAACTTCGTAAATGGTTTGTAAAACATCGGCAGTTTCTCTATTTTTCTGAACCAGGTTCCAGAGAATTCGGGCAGCGGGACCGGTCAAAAGTTCTGTGTGTTCCGATTTTAAACTATTAATTTCCTGATTTAGCTTTGGGTTACCAGTGACATTGATAATTAAGCCAAGTTCTGGCGTGAGGAAATCTTTCCAATTATTGGCAATTGGGATGCCAATTTTTTTTGCTAACTCAATGCCAGGTGCTTTTGAATTTATATCAACTATGCCAACAATCTCAACTTCCTCGTCCTGAGACAAAATCTCAAGTAGCGATTTTCCTCCTCTGCCAGCTCCGATTATTAGTGTTTTAATCCTTTTCATTTTGGACTTTCCTTTTTAAAACCTTTTATTTTTATAATCGTCGTTTGAGCCGAAAATAATACCCCTTTTGGTAGATTTTTAAAAATTTGTCAGCTTCAAAAGTTGAGAGAAGTTAATTTTTTCGATAAGCTAGGTTTAATTTTTTAGGAGGTGCGGCGATTAATGCACAAGATTACTTTAATTCCGGGAGATGGAACAGGACCTGAACTGGTCGAGGCAATGAAAAAGGTAGTGGCCGCTACTCAGGTTCAGATTGAATGGGAAGTAGTTGAAGCTGGCGAAAAAACTATGAAGGAAAAGGGAACGCCACTTCCATTTGAGGTAATTGAGTCGATTAAAAGGAATAAAGTGGCTATTAAAGGTCCAATTACTACTCCAGTTGGTAGTGGTTTTCGTAGCGTCAATGTTGCTTTACGCAAGGAGCTTGACCTGTATGCCTGTTTAAGGCCTGCTTTTACTATTGAAGGAGTAAAAACGCTCTATCGGGGGGTAAACCTAGTTGTTGTTCGCGAAAATACCGAAGACCTTTATGCTGGGATTGAACGAATGGTTGATGAAGGAACCGCTGAATCTATCAAGCGAATAACGCGAAAAGCAACTGAAAGGATTGCTCGTTTTGCCTTTGAATATGCAAAAAGAGAAGGCCGGAAAAAAGTTACCTGTGTTCATAAGGCCAATATAATGAAGTTTTCGGATGGTTTGTTTCTTGAGGTTGCTAGAGAAATTGCTGAGGAGTACCCGGAAATTGAGTTCGAGGATCGGATTGTTGACAATATGTGCATGCAGTTGGTTATGAAACCTCATCTTTACGATGTTTTGCTTTGTCCGAATCTTTACGGTGACATTCTTTCTGATCTTTGTGCAGGTTTGGTTGGAGGTTTAGGGGTGGCTCCGGGAGCTAATATTGGGGATGAGTTTGCAGTGTTTGAGCCAACTCATGGAAGTGCTCCAAAATACGCTGGGCAGAACAAAGTTAATCCAACAGCGATAATTCTTTCAGCTTGGATGATGTTAAAACATTTGGGCGAAATAGAGGCAGCGAGTAAAGTTTTGTCGGCAGTTAAAGAAGTTATAGCCGAAGGAAAAAGCGTAACTTACGATCTTGGCGGTCAAGCTGGCACTCAAGAAATGGCAGAGGCTATTGCTCAACGAATTTTAAGCTTTTGAGAGGCAAAACCATATCACAACTGGCGCAATTTTTAGTGTGTTTGAGTATGGCATTAAGAGTGTTAAACTTAAAAATTAATGAGGGAGGTAAAAATTGCCAGCTGAAGTACTAATAGCTCCGTCTTTGCTTTCAGCTAACTTTGCTTGTCTAGCTGATGAGATTAAAAAGGTAGAAGAGGCTGGGGCACGTCTTGTGCATATCGATGTTATGGATGGTCATTTTGTTCCTAACCTAAGCATTGGCCCTCAAGTTGTTGAATCGATAAGGAAAGTTACTGATTTACCGCTTGATGTTCATTTAATGATTGATAATCCCGAAAAATATGTTGATTCTTTTATAAAAGCAGGGGCTGATTGGGTTTCAGTTCATTATGAGGCAACACCCCATATTCATCGAGCTATCCAGATGATCAAAGCTCATGGTCATGTTGAGGCGGGAATTGCTTTAAATCCATCAACTCCGCTAACCGTACTTGCTCACTTACTTGAAGAAATTAACTTTGTTTTGTTGATGACGGTTAATCCTGGCTTTGAAGGCCAAACTTATATTGCTCAAATGACTGAGAAAATCAAACACTTAAAACAAGTTCTTGACCGCAGAGGCTTAGAAGTGAAAATAGAGGTTGATGGAGGAATAAATGATGAGTTAGCAGGAGAAGTTGTTCGGGCTGGAGCTCAAGTTTTAGTTGCGGGATCAGCTATTTTCAGAGCCCCAAATCCAACAGAAGCTTTTCTTAAGATTAAAAAAGAGGTTGATAAAATTGCTAAATAGGATTTACCCCAATATTTTAAGTAGCAGAAAAGTGTTATTCTTTGTCATTTTATTTTTTCTGTTGGCATTTGTGGGATTAGTGTGGTATTTTAAGTTTCGCCAGCCGGCTGAGTTTTATAGAAGGGGAAAAGCTTCAACGGGTATTAAAAAAGGAGTGATTGAGTTTTTTGATGCTACGCCGAGTTCAGAAGACACGGCGGAGCTGAGAGAAACTGAAGCCGAAGCTTTTAAAGGTAAACATAAGTCAAGCACTTCTTCGGTAAAAAATGGTGAAAGCTCATTCAGGGTGAAGCGCGTTCCCAAATTAAACGCATTTGTTCCGGCAGATGTAAAAGTTAGGGAATTAACCACTCAAACTATTGATAAAATTGAAAAGCCTCTCCATGGTATGGCTTCAGGCGATGTGATTGAAGTAAATAGAAATGGTTGCAAATTGAAGCTTTCTTCGTTTGTAGCTTTGGAAGCAGAAAAGAAAGATTCGAAAATTGAAAGAACTTTTTACTTCTTGCCACCAGGGACAAATCTTTTTCTTTCTTACCCCTTTGGCCTGCCGGAGAGCAGAGAAAATCCTTTCAAGTTAAAAGTTGGTGAACGCATTTTAGCGCGCGTTTCTTTGGCGCCAAAAGGAAAAGAAGCAGTTTTGTTAAAGATTGAGGGGCGTAAAACAAAATAAGCAAGTGGTTTTGAGCAAATAAAAGGGCGACTTTGTTCTAAATCTGAATGCCTGTTTGTGATTATTTTTAGGGTACTAACTTTGATGAGTTTTTGTTTGACAGATGATTGAAAAAATTGGTCTGACAATAAGTTTGGGTGGGAACAAATTTTTTGTGAAAACTCGATTAAAAGGCTTTGTTTGATCTTTTTCTTTCCTGTTGTAAAAAAGATTGGCGATGACAAAAGTCGCAGCGGTTGTTTAAGGCTCTGCCGTCATGACAGCGTTTTTTGCAACTTTCCATAGTTATTAAGTTTCTGTAACCTTTGATATCGTGAGCAACTCGGTTGTGGCATTCTGTGCACCGCATCCTCATTTTTAAGTGAGCTTTGTGTTTAAAAAGAAGGCCATAACCAAGGCTTTGATCTCGACTTTCAGCATGACAAAGAAAGCAAGATTCATTAGAAATTTTCGAAGCTAATTTACTTTCTTTATTAATGGGCTTTTCATAGTTGTTAGTGAGGTGGTAGTAAAGGCTTTTGAACGATTTAACTTTGTCAATTAGAAGATGGGTTAGTCCTGGCTTAACATGGCATTGAATGCAACTGGTATTTTGATGAATGGAGAATTTCCAGGAGATGTAATCTGCTTTCATTTCGTGGCAACTGCCGCAAAAGCTAGGGCGACAAGTGAACCAGATACCCCCAGCAAATAAAACTATCAAGGCGATGAGTCCAACAAAAAGCAAGAAAACATTGCGAGATAAAATCATGACGAAAGCTTTTTTTGAAAAGAAGACTCCCTGCCTGACGTCAGACGAAGCGCATTTTTTCGGATCACGTCCAAGGACACAATTGCCGGAAGGCAGAACGAAGCTACAGTTCTGACACTTTTTTTCCAATGCCAAACATTCCTCCTTATTTTTTGTTTATTACCTGAAATGTTTTTTTACTTTCTTCTTTATCATGCTTATTTGTTTATCACTAAAAACGGTATGATTCTTTGGTGAGAAATATAACCATAAAGTGTTAGAAAAGTTTAACAAGTTAAAAGCTTTTTCAGCTTGACCCGCAAAAAGGCGTAATGTAGAGAGGAATAATTTTCCCTGGACTTATGCTCTAAACCGCAGTTGATGAAGCTGCCACTGCCAGGATAATAACCATTTCGGCTAACAATAAGTCATATTTGGTTTACAGGGGAATGTAAAAAAGCGTAAAGTCACTTATGGTAAAATCTAGGTGAAAGAACTTTTAAAAGGTGCTGCGAGGTTAGTTTCGCCACTTGTCAATTGATTTTTACCAGTTAGACGTTTTGAAAGTTTTAAGGGATTTTTCTGACCTGATTTTTGAATTTTTTCAAAATCTGATTAGCTGAATAGACCATACTTATTTATTTTCTCTTTAAGATGAGCAGGTGGGGGAGTTTAAAAATATTCAAAAAATTTTTCAGATTGTTATCCCAGATGAACCAGTTAGCGTTGGTCTTTCTCCTGTTCAAAACAGCAAAAAATTTCTTGACAAGCGTGTTGACA
>CALKMS010000149.1 GCA_938091145.1 uncultured bacterium | reverse complement strand
AAAAGGAGGTTAGGAAGTGCCAAAAGGAGTAGTGAAGTGGTTCAGTGCGGAGAAAGGGTATGGGTTTATTTCACAGAAAGATGGAGAAGATGTTTTTGTTCATTTCTCAGCTATTGATGGTTCTGGCTTTCGTTCGCTAGAGGAAGGCCAGGAGGTCGAGTTTGACATTGTTGATGGACCAAAAGGATTGCAAGCTGCGAATGTTAAGAAAACAAAGTAGAGAAAGCAATTTGACCACAAAGAAGAGAACCCCGCCTTTTAAAGGGTGGGGTTTTTCTTATTTAAACCATTTTTTTCAGTAAAAACGCGGATAAGGGAGGAAAATTGGAGATAATTTACAAAGTTAAAGGTTTTAAGCTGACTTCAGAAGTTAAAGATTACACCCAGAAAAAACTTGTCCGTTTAGAGAAATATTTTAAAGGGATCGAGAGGGCTGAAGTGAAGTTTCAGGTTGAGAACAATCCGAGAATTAAAGAGGGAGCTACCGTCGAGGCAAATTTAATTGTTAAGGGCTCTTTAATTAAGGCCAAGGCAAGCTCGACTGCTATTTTTGCGGCTATTGATTTGCTTTATGAAAAATTAGAAAAGCAGTTAGTTAAATATCGAACTAAAGTTTACTCCAGCTTGACGCGGGCAAACTCTAAGACTTTTGAGGTCAAAAATAAGGCGGACTCTCCTGGTATCAAGAAAAGGAAACAATTTGTTATTAAAGCGATGAGCGAAGAGGAAGCAATTAGTAGGTTAGAAAAGTTAGGCCACGATTTCTTTATCTTTGCTAAGGAGGAAACGAGCAATATTTGCGTCCTTTATCGTCGTAAGGATGGCGATTATGGGTTGATTGAGGCTCTTCTCGAGTAAAGTATGGAAGACAAAGCGACAAATCTTAAAAAAATTGGGTTTGATGCTTTTCGTTATATATCTTCTATTTTCTTTCTCTGGTTAATTTTCCTCCGGCTCAGTTTGAGTTGGGAGGTATTATTTTTTATCGTTCTGGCAATCTGGCTTCAAATGAGTAAAGTTGAGATACCTTATTATGGAAGTCAGGTCTATCACTGGTTTATTTGGAGTCTACTTTTTTCTTCTAACCTTTCTAATGCTGTCGTGACTTTTTTTATGAGCTTTTTCTTTCAAAAAGGTCTAAGACCTCAAAAGTGGCGGCACCATTTTGACCGTTTTATTAATTTTTTACTACCTTTTTCTATTTTTAGCTTCCTTTACCTTTATTTATCTGCTTTTCTTAATTCCTTACTTTTTCGCTTTTTTCTTTTTCTTCTTTTTTCCCAATTCTTCTGGTATTTATGGTTCTTTCTCGATAGTTTAGGGGAAAAGCTGATTTTTAAGCCTCCACCCTCAATTAAATTACTGTTTTATCAGTCCTTAGCCGGAGCGGGACTTAGCTCGCTTTTTGCTTTAACAACTTTTTTTGCAGGGGTTGGGGGGGCTTTAGCATCAATGCTTTTAGTTTTTCTGACGGGCTTAGTATACGCTGATATTAAAGAGAGGGAAAGAGTTTTTGATAGGAATTTGCAGTTGATTTCGGCAATAGAGGAGAATCTTCTTCATCAACCTGAACAAACAAAAAGAGTGATAAATGAGTGCCTAAGCTTAGGAGAAAGTTTGCATCTTTCATTAAAAGAAATGGCAAATCTTAAAAAGGCAGCATTGTTTCATAACGTCGGGATGTTGAAAGTTGCTTCTTTCATTAACCGGGAAGGCCGGTTGGATGAAAAGGGATTTGAAAAATTAAAGGAGCATACGCGGGTTTTTGAAGATTTTGAGAAGCCAAGAGAATGGTTGAAGTTTATTTATTATCATCATGAACATTTTGATGGCACTGGTTATCCTGAAGGGGTGATTGGCGAGTCGATTCCTCTGGCAGCGCGGATTTTAACTTTGGCTCAAGCCTTCGTCGCCTTAACTTCCCCTCGTCCTTATCGTAAGGCTTTTTTTGAGGAAGAGGCTTTGGAAGAGTTAAAAAGGGGCGAGGGTACAAAATATGACGCCGTTTTGCTTCGCACCTATATTAGAGTAAAAAAAGGAAAAGAAAGTGTGGAAAAAAGGCTTTAACTGGTTTTTGTGGAGTGTAATAGTTGCCGCAACTATTTGGTCGCTCAGGTTGTTTTCTCTGGATACTGTTTTTTCTCTTTTTCCTTTTCTTCTGTTGTCTTTCTTCTTTTCAATCATAAGGTTAAAAAAGGAAAATTTAATTTTGGAAAGAAAAGTTCTTTTCCCTTTCTTGCCGGCTGTTTCTTACCCCTTGGCAATGATCGGTCCTTTTTACTTTGTTTTTTTGGCTTTACTTTTCCCACAGCTTTTTGTTTTTTGGGAAAGAAACCTTTCCTGGAGCGATTTTTCTAATTCTTTTTTGGAAGAGTTCTTACCTGTTGGTCTAGTTTATGTTGTTTTTCACCTTCTAACTTTAGTGGGTTGGCTGGCCGATGTCCCGTCTTTAGTTGGTTTTTTGCTTTTAATTATTTTCTTGCTGGTGCGCTTGGCTTTCCGAGCTTTTTCAAATTTACCTTCGCCCATCTATCCTTTTTCCGCTTATTTTCGCTATGAGTTTGAATTCGTCGGCCGTGAGTTAGTTTTTTCTCTTTTGCTTGGCTACCTTTTTTATCTTCTTTATCTCGATTATCGTTTCTGGTCTGCGCTGGTGTATCTTTTGTACTTACCTTACTTATTTCTCTGGGTTAAAAGTAGGCAGTTAGTAGAAGAGGACGAAGAGTTTTTGTTGGCTATTTATTACTCAATTATGAATTCAGAGTCGGGGTTAGGGGAAAAAATAAAAAGGGTTAGGGATCTGGCTTCAAAGATAGGTTTTTCTTTAGGGATTTCTCTTGATTGCATGGTTAATCTGATTTTAAGCACGGCTTTTGTTCATTTAGCGGAAATTTCATTAGATCGCTTTTCTTTGGAGTCTTTTTTTGGGAAAGACAAGGAAGAGAAAGGTGTTCCTTATCACGCTCGCTTTGGGGCTCAGGTTTTGGAATCCGTGCCCTCAGTTCATAAGCTGGCACAAATTGTTTACAATCACCATCGGCCTTTTTTTCTCCACAAAAGTAAGATCAGAGAAAAGGGAGCTTTGCCTTTGGAAGCTCGAATTATTTTTTTGGTTGATGCTTTTGATGAACTCGTTTACGATAGTCGCAACCCGCTGCGGCCGGAGGAGGCCTGGAGAACGATTCAAAAGGACCAGGGCTTTCTTTATGACCCCAAACTTGTTCGTCAGTTGAGAAAGGTTTTGGAAGAAGATGGGTTTTTCAAACCCCGCAAAACCCTAGTTTGAAAAGTTTAAAATTTGCTTTTTCGCTGTGAATGAAAATAACCGTAGTATAATTATTCACTATGAAGATACTAGAAAGGTTTTCCCGATTTCTTGGAGAAAGAAAAATCAAAAAACTAATGGAAATTGTTTGCGAGGTTAACGCCCTTGAAGATCGATTTTCAAGACTTTCTGATGCTGATTTAAAGAAATACTCCGAGAAACTGCGGGAAGAAGTTAGAAGTGGTGGTAATCTTGATGATTTATTAGTTGAAGCCTACGCTTTGGTTAGGGAAGTTGGAAAACGCACTATCGGGCTGAGAATGTTTGATGTCCAAATAATGGGAGGCATAGTTCTCCATCAGGGGAAAGTTGCGGAAATGAAAACAGGCGAAGGAAAAACTTTGGTTGCTACCTTGCCTGTTTATTTAAATGCTTTGACCGGCAAAGGAGTTCATGTGGTTACTGTTAATGACTATTTGGCAAAGCGCGACGTTCAATGGATGGGGCCCATTTATAATTTTTTAGGTCTGTCAGTCGGTGTTCTTCAACAGGATGCTACTTTCCTTTACGAGCCGGGTTTTAATGCTGACAATGAAAGGTTAAAAAATTTAAAACCAGTGAGCAGAAAAGAGGCTTATATGGCTGATGTGACTTATGGCACAAATAGTGAGTTTGGTTTTGACTATTTGAGGGATAACATGGTTTACGATCCAAACGATATTGTACAGCGAGGACATCATTTTGCCATTATTGACGAGGTTGACAGTATATTAATTGATGAAGCGAGAACCCCTCTTATTATTTCTGGTCCGTCTGAAAGGTCGGCTAGTCTTTATAAAACATTTGCACGGCTTGTTCCACTTCTAAAGGAAGAAGTAGATTTTAAAATTGATTATAAAAGCCGCTCAGTTGTTTTAACAGAGAAAGGGGTAGAGAAAGTTGAAAAGATGTTAAAAGTCGACAATCTTTATGATATTCGCAATAAGCATTTGGTTGATCACCTCATTCCTGCTCTTAAGGCTCAGTTTATGTTCAAAAAAGATGTTGATTACATTGTTAAAGATGGAGAAGTTATAATTGTTGATGAGTTTACGGGGCGGTTGATGCCGGGGCGAAGGTACTCGGAAGGATTGCATCAAGCAATTGAAGCTAAAGAGGGTGTGGCTGTCCGCGAAGAATCTCAAACTTGGGCCACAATAACTCTCCAGAATTATTTTCGTAAGTACGGAAAATTAGCTGGGATGACGGGCACGGCAGCGACTGAAGCTGAAGAGTTCATGCATATTTACGGGCTTGAAGTAGTAGTTATTCCACCTAACAAACCAGTCATTCGGAAGGACTTTCCAGATGTAATTTACAAAACAGAAAAAGCTAAATACCAGGCGGTTGTAGATGAGATAGCTAGATTGCATAAGAAAGGTCAGCCAGTTCTAGTTGGCACGGTTTCAATTGAAAAGAATGAAATGCTTAGCGAAATGTTGAAAAAAAGGGGCATTCCTCATCAGGTGCTAAACGCGAAACATCATGAAAGGGAAGCATCCATTATTGCTCAAGCCGGCCGTTTGGGAGCTGTTACAGTAGCTACTAATATGGCGGGTAGAGGGGTCGATATTATTTTGGGAGGGAATCCACCAATTCCGTCAGAAGCCAAAAAGGTAGTTGAGTTGGGCGGATTACATGTGATTGGAACTGAGCGACATGAAGCGAGAAGGATTGATAACCAGCTAAGAGGTCGTTCAGGTCGTCAGGGAGATCCTGGATCCTCTCGTTTTTATCTCTCTTTAGAAGACGAACTTTTAAAGACGATGGGCTCAGAACGAGTTAAGTCGTTAATGGACCGACTTGACTTGCCAGATAACGAACCACTTGAGCATCCATTGATTGCTCGGACGATTGAGATGGCTCAGAAACAGATCGAATCGCAGAATTTTGCTATCAGAAAGCATCTTTTGGAATACGATGATGTTCTTAATAAGCAACGCGAAGCGGTTTATGCTTTGCGGCGTTCTTTTTTGACCGAAGATAATTTGGAGGGGAAGGTATTGAAATTAATTGAGAGTTGGGTTGAAGAGACCGTTGATTATTATTTTAAAGTGCTCCACAGCGATTCAGAAGTTAATGAAGAGACGCTAAGATCTGAGGTAGTGAACGTTTTTGGACAGGAGTTTTCGTCGCTGGCAAATCTTAAAGAAAAAAGCCCTGTAGAGTTAAAAGAGGCAATTTTTGAAGAAGCCAAAAACCTGTTTTATCGAAAAAGGAAAGATATGGGTCCAAAAACTATGGACGAGATAGCTCGATTTTTCTATTTGCAAGTGATCGATTATCACTGGCGCGAGTTTCTTGTCAGCATGGATTATTTTCGCGAGGGAATATATCTTCGCTCAATGGCTCAGCGCGATCCTTTAGTGGAATACAAAACCGAGGGTTTTCAACTCTTTCAGGAGATGATTTCCAATGTCAGAGAGGATTTTTTACGTTATCTTTTTCATGCTGAAGTTAGAGTGCAGGCTGAGAAAATCGTTCAATTAGCAGCTTCGGCGGGCGGTCGGGAAACTACTTCTCGATCCGCTACCCCAGCAGTTTCAAGAAAGGTTGGGCGAAACGATCCCTGCCCTTGTGGTAGTGGAAAGAAATACAAAAAATGTTGCGGGAAGCCGAATTAGGAGGGTAAATGGTAGAAGCAGATTATCGCGCAGTTTTGGAAAACATCCAGGAAAGAATAAAGCAAGTAGGCGATTATCTTTGACCTTGATTCTGCTAGAAAGGAGATTGCCGAGCTTGAACTCAGAGCTTCTCAACCCGCTTTCTGGTCAGATCTGGAAGAGGCGCGAAAGGTTACTGCTCGCTTAAGTGATTTGAGAGAGAAATTAGAAGAGTGGAAGAAGTTAAACGAACTTTACGAAGAAGCTGAAGTTATGTTTCAGCTTTACGAAGAGGGTGATAAAGAGTGCGGGAGAGCTTTGGCCGAAGCGGTTAAAAAGTTGGAGAAAGAACTCCAAGAAATTGAAATAAGAAGTCTTTTCTTCGAGCCTTTTGATGTGAGAGACGCAATTTTAACTATCCACGCCGGGGCGGGTGGAACCGAGGCTTGTGACTGGGTTGAGATGTTGGCTCGGATGTATTCCCGATGGGCTGAAGAACATGGTTATCAGGTTGAAGTTGCCGATTATTTGCCTGGAGAAGAGGCTGGTCTAAAAAATATTACTTTGTTAATAAAAGGTAAGTATGCTTATGGGCATTTGAAATCGGAAAAGGGTGTTCATCGATTGGTGCGAATTTCCCCTTTTGATTTTAATCGGCGACGTCATACTTCTTTTGCTTCTGTTGACGTTATCCCGGCTATCGGCGAAGAAATAAAGGTTGAAATTGATCCAAAAGATTTAAAAATTGAGACATTTCGAGCAAGCGGTCCCGGAGGCCAACATGTCAATGTGACTGATTCAGCAGTGAGAATAACTCATATCCCGACCGGAATTGTTGCTCAATGTCAAAGCGAGCGCTCGCAGTTTCAAAACCGTGAAAGAGCTTTAGAAATACTTAAATCCAAACTTTTTGAATACGAGGAAAGACGACGGAAAGAAGAAATGGAAAAGATTAGAGGAGTGAAAAGGGAGATTGCTTGGGGAAGCCAAATTCGTTCTTATGTGCTTCATCCTTATAATTTAGTAAAAGACCATCGTACTGAACTGGAAGAGCCCCGAGCTGAAGCAGTGCTTGACGGGATGTTAAGTCACTTTATGCTGGCTTTTTTAAAAAAAGAGGCAAAGGAGAGAGCCAGGTGAAGAAAAAGATTGCTTGTTTATTGTTGCTGACCGTTTCGGTTTTTTTCTTTTTGACTAGTTGTGGTTCAAAGGCACCGAGGCCTTCAAAAGCAGTCAGACAATACTATAAGCTTCTCCACCAAAAGCAGTTTAAGAGAGCTTACAAAATGATTTTACCGGAAAAACCCTTAGCAATCACTCAGGAAGATTACATTAATCAACTTAAGCAGCTAGACGAGAATTTTTTGCTCAAGGAAGTTAGGGTAGTGAACGAAGATGTGAAAGGAGACCAGGCTGAGGTTACAATAGACATAACGGAAGTCGATAAAAATAAAGGTCTGATTGTTACCACTCGGGCAAAGGTTTCTTTGAAGATGAAGAACTCTAAATGGTATATTGTCTGGCCGAAGAAAAAAATGGAAAAAAGTAGATAATGTGACGAAAACTGATCTTGTTTGGTGAATTTTTTCTATTCTAGTCCAGGGTTCTGATTACTAGACCAGTCCAGAGCTTGGGATAAAAATAAGAAGTTTTTTCTGGTAAGCGTAATCCACTTTGAGCTATTTCCCAAATAGTTTTTACGTTGACTGGGTTGAGCGCAATCAAAAAGCTGAATTCTTCCGAATTTACTAGATTGATTGCTTGCTGAAGGTCATTTGTATATTCGATAGCTCCTTCTTTTAAAGCCTTTTTTTCATTAAGTTTTTTGATAATAAGTTCTTGGGCTAAGAAAGATCCTAATTCAAGGAATTTGGGATGAGGAAAGGAGATTGATTCAAGAGCTTCTTTTTTGGGAACAAGCCAGAAAGAGCGTTGTTTAAGATGAATCCCAAGAGACTTTTTATTTTCTTTTAATTTTCTTTCCAGAGAAAAGGAGTCAGGTAATTCTATTAATTCAAAACTTGTCTTGACTATAGATAAAAGTTTGTCTAAAGGAAGTTTTGCCTTGACCAGTCGATGATAACCGTATATAGTGGGATTTTCGTTAAGATTTACCAAAGCCATCATGACGTAGTTCCAGGGGGCTTCTGGCGATGGGTTTTCTTTTTTCATTAGACGGCAGTAGTTCAGAGCTGTTTCGTATCGATGATGACCGTCAGCCAGAAGAATTTGCTTATTTTCAAAAAATTTTTGAAGATTATGGGTGAGCTCAGCATCGGAAATTTTCCAGAGAGAATGTTTAACGCCGTGTTGATCTGTGAATTCAAAATAAGGCCCGAGGGTACGAAAAAGGGCGGCTTTTATGGAATTGTTTATTGCCCGGCTTTCATCCTGATAGAGGCCGAATATTGGGCTCAAGTTAGCTTGAACAGTTTTTAGCAACTCGAAGCGGTCAGCTTTGGGTTTGGTCATTGTTTTTTCGTGAGGAAAGATAACACCGTTTTCAAACTCTTCTAGCCTAACCAGGGCAACTAGGCCAATTCTCTCTTTTAACTCTTGATTTTTATTTGTATATTCTTGGGAGTAGATATAGAAGCTAGGCGATTCTTCTTTCAGTAGAACTTTCTTTTCTAGCCAGTCTTTAAGAAATCTCTTTGCGCGCTGATATTTGTTTTCTTTTTCGTTGTCTTTATCAAATTCTTTCCCAAGTTCTAGTCGAATGACATTGTATTCGGAAAGATTATAAAAATAGTCCTGACCTTCAGGAGTGATAACGTCATAGGGAGGACAAACTGCTCGACTGATGTCTACTTTTTCTATATTGTAAGTGATACCGCGGAAAGGTTTTATCTTTGCCAATTCGATTCCTATTTTAATTTAAGTTGCCGCAAGGTAGCAACCGAATTGATTGTTAATTTTTTTGGCAATCTTTATAATTAATTTGGTCAGTGCAGT
>CALKMS010000148.1 GCA_938091145.1 uncultured bacterium | reverse complement strand
ACTGCTTTGCTTGTTCAGGTTGCAGCAAGTAAACTGCCAACTGGGGGTCAAAAGCCGATTTTACTTCTTTAATCCCTTCATTAACTAAAAAGTGGAGTTTGTCTTTCAGACCGTAAATGATCTTAACTTTTGAATCATCAGCCAGATAATCTTTTAATAATTGAAGAGCCTCTATCTTTGTCAAGCTGGCGAAATCTAATTTGTAACCACCTCTTTCGGAATATAGGTAAGCATTCTTTAAAGAGCCCTGGTGCCAGTCGCCTGCCACTTCAAAAGCTATTGAACAGATTCCGGCCGAAAACAAAATCTCCCTCAAAGCAAAGGGATCAGAAACCTCAAAAGCCGCAACCACCAACTCTTGATAACCTGATTCATTTTCATCATCCAGCCGATTCAAAAGACTGTTAAAAGAAAAAAGGGTCAAGATTTTCCGAACTTTTCCCCAATCAGGTGAAAAATGAAGAGATTTTTCCTCCACTACCAACGGAACTTGAGAATTAAGAGTCGAAAGCTCTTTGCTCAAGCGGGCCTGCTCGGCGTAGGTTTTAAGTAACGCTCTCAGCTTTGGCTTTTTAATCTCGTCAGCTTTTTTCAATACTTTCTCCAGGCTTCCAAACTCTTTGGTTAAAGCAAGCGCCGTTTTTTCGCCAATTCCCGGAACCCCTGGAATGTTATCTGAAGCCTCACCAGCTAAGCCTAGCATATCTGGTATTTTCTCCGGCGGTAAACCAAATCTTTCTACAACCTTTTGTCGGTCATAAACTTTTACCTCGCTTATTCCTTTGCGCGTCGAAATAACCTTTACTTTCTCTGTAACCAGTTGCAAAGCATCCCTATCAGCCGTCACAATCAAAATTTCATCGTAGGACTGTTCAAATCTTTTTACTAGAGTGGCAATAATATCATCGGCTTCGTAGCCATCAAGTTCAAAAAAAGGAATGTTAAAAGCTGTGATAACTTCTTTAACCAGTTCAAACTGGTGTTTAAGTTCATCGGGCATTTCGGGGCGCTGAGCTTTGTAATCGGCAAACTGATTGTGACGAAAAGTGGGAGCTTTTCGATCAAAAGCCACAGCTAAAGCTGCTGGTCGCTCTTCTTTTATCAGCTTTATCAGCATGCTGGTGAAACCGTAAACCGCATTAACCGGTTCGCCCGCCCGAGTAAGGGTTAGGGGAATGGCATAAAAAGCCCGGTAAATCAGACTATTTCCATCAATCAAGATAAGTTTCTTCACAGAATTAATTTTAACCCTGCTGTCAAACAGAAAAAAGCAAATAACAATGGAAAGCTTTCACGCTTTCCAATTCATTCTCCCTGCTTTAAATAAAAGGTAAAAAACTTCACGCTCCTCTTTTAAAAGCAATCTTGTTCCCTCTTTTTCTAAAGAGGGTTTTAAAAAGTTTTTAAAGTCTTCCTTTGTAACTTTTAGTAAAAGGAAAAACCATTTGAAAATTAATTTAGTAATGAAGCAAAGCAACAGAGCAAAACTCCTTCGCCTGTGTTATATTAGAAAAAATGGAATGGGGAGAATTTGTTAGCAAGGCCGCTAAATGGTTAAGAGACAAAACCATAGAAGCTAATGCCCAGGGCTTACTGGTTGGATTAAGTGGAGGGCTGGATTCAGCAGTAACCTCATATCTCATTAAGAAAGCAATGGGAACTAATCATTTGGCTTTGATCATGCCTTGCGAAAATCGCCAGGAAGACATTGACGACGCTTATCTGATAGCAAGTGCTTTAAACTTAAAAACTCAGGAAGTAAACTTAAATCCCATATTCGAAACATTAAAAAAACAACTTCCCCCAGGCAACCAAATCGCCTACGCCAACCTAAAACCAAGATTAAGAATGACAACCCTTTATTTTTTCGCTAACAATCTGAACTATTTGGTTGTTGGCACTGGCAACAAAAGTGAGCTTCAAGTCGGTTATTTCACTAAATATGGCGATGGTGGGGTTGATTTACTGCCTCTGGGAAATTTATACAAGACTGAAGTGCGGTCTTTAGCTGAATACCTTGGTTTACCAGAAAAAATCATCGAAAAACCGCCTAGCGCTGGTTTGTGGGAAGGGCAAACCGACGAAAGAGAATTGGGAATTACCTACGCTGAACTTGACGCTGTGCTCAATGCTTTAGAAAAAGGCGACATTCAAGGCTTTGACCAAGAAAAAATTGATTTAATACTCGAAAAAATGTCTAAAGCCAAACACAAACTTTCCCTACCGCCAGTTTTCAAACCTGACTAAAATACCTGCTTAACTTCTTTTCTTAACTAAATTCTCAACGGCTATATTTATATTTTAGTCCAGGGAATTAATTCCTCAAATTCAATCATTCCGCTCATCGCTCGGTTTTCAGTCGAAACACCTGCTTCCTCCAAAGCTGCCAGCGGATTTAATCCTCCAATTACCACCAAACCAACCCTATCAGCTAAAACTGGTGCTTCAAAAAGAGGCTGGCTTGGTTTACCTACATCTACAATGCCAAAAAAACCTGCTTCTTTAAGTTCTTCAACTATCCTCTTTACTTCATCTAACGCCGCTGAAGGAACCTCACGAAAACTGGCCAGTATTCTCCCATCTCCAGTTTTTACTACTTTCCTTACTTCAGTCATACCCGAACGAATAAACACCTCAAGTGGGTCCATGGTTGAACCTTCATAACCTATTAGGCCAGTAAAGCGCCAGGGCTTTCCTTCGCTGTACTCAAGAAGCCCTCCAAACCGAGGAGCAACTGGTATCCCTGCCTTAATTAAAACACCGTTCACCATTACAGAACACACGGTTCCCAATCCAAAATAACCTTTCGGAATTTCAAAATCGCCAAAAACTTCCCCTGCTTTGAATATTTTTACGCGATCGGTTAAAGCCAGTTTCTTTTTAAAAACCTGACTTAAAACTCTTTTAGCTTCTGGGTAACAATTTTGAGCAAAAAGGGAAATGTTCAAAGGAACCAAACCTTTAAGAGTTCTATAATCAAAATTAGTTAAATAAGAAAGATTTTCAATTTTAGCGATCACCATTCCCGTCTTGTCAAACGCTAAAGCCCTCTCCAGCTCTTCTAAACCCTTTTTAGTAATAAACCTTCCTTCTTTGCCTACCACCTTGGTAAAGCCTTGCTCATCAAGGTTTTTAAGATGATAGCGGACAGTCCTTTCTGAAAGTTCAATTCCTTGCATTTTAAGGTGGCGGGCAATAATGTGAGCCCCTACCGGTTGTTTCTTTCCTTTCAGGACCTTAAGGATAGCCACCATTTTTCTTTTTAAATCCACATCATATGACATTTTTTTCTTTTTTACACACCAAGCAAAAAAGAATTAATAAAATTCCAAA
>CALKMS010000147.1 GCA_938091145.1 uncultured bacterium | reverse complement strand
TGGAAGAGATATTCTGATGAGTCCGTAGCCAGCATAAGTGAACACTAAGGTAGCTGCCAGTAAATGCAGTGACCTTTCAATTAAGAGAAAAGGCGCCAGCGGCTCCTTCAAAAAGTAAAGCTCCAGCACTTCAAAAACTCTTTCGGCAAAAAATAAAATAAAGATAGCGGCGTAAACTATGGTCCCTTTTTGTTTGGTTTTAAAAGCTGAGATAATCAAAAAGTATGCAAGGACACCAAGAATGATTATCTGAACTATTAGCCATAAAGGGTAGCTCCAGTGAAGATGGTAATTAGGAAGATTGAAGTCTAAAGTAGTAATGGCGGCTAAAGCGAAAAAAGAAGTTAATCCCAAAGTTACTAATAAGTAGTAAAAGCCAACTTGCGCACTGTCAGAAAGAACTTCGACAACTACAGCGGTAAAAAAGATTAGGCCCAAAGCAAAAAAATATTCGCGAATAAGATTAAGGAAAGCAAAAGAGGAAAAATTTTCCACTAACTCAATGGTGAAGCTACACGAAATTAAAAGAAAAGCAATAATCAAATAAGCACGTCTTTCAGTTGGTCTTTTGAGGTTATAAAGAAAAATCCATAAGGCGGTTCCGAGATAAAGTATCAGGGTCAAGAAGTCAATCGCTACAAGGAGGTTTTTCAAACTAGCACCTCGTTTTTTAGTTCTTAGAGCTCAAATTCGCGAGCAACTTTTTCAGCTGTGCTTTTGTGTGGTATTCCGGTCAGGATTCCTTCTAAGCCTTTAAAGGTGCTGAAAACTTTAACTCCTTTTTCAGTAATGTCATACCGGCGAATGTCTTTAGCTCTTTTGGAACCGCGGCTTTTAACGATGGCAATAGCATGCTGGATAGTAGATTCAGTTTCAACATAGCGAAGGATGACTATATTGTCAACAACGAAAGCTAACTCTTCGTCGATTTCTCCCGAATTTCCGAAAAAGCGGGTGGTTTCACAGGCTAAAAAACTAGTTAAGCCAGCTCTTTTAAGGCCGTTTATTAATTTGTGGTAGGTTCTTCTGAGTTCGTTTGAATCCCGAGTTAAGAAACGAAAATAACTCACCGGGTCAATAACAATTCTCTTCACTTCTTTTTCTATTACCAGTTTGTCTATTAAGCCAAGCTGGGTTTCAAGTTCATTAGCAAACTCTTCAGGTGAGGTGAATAAAATTTTGATTTTGCCTTCTTCTTCCCATTTTTTTAAGTCCCAGCCAAAGTTTTTGGCATCGCGATAGAGTTGTTCGGGAAACTGTTCGAAAGTAACATAAAGACCGGCCTCGTTATTTTGGATTCCGCCGACTAAAAATTGAAGGCATAAAGTTGTTTTTCCCGAACCAGCTGGGCCATTTATCGAAGTGGAACTAGATTCATAAACCCCGCCATCAAGCATTTCATCTAAACCAGCAATGCCAGTTTTCAGTTTCATTTATTCAGCTATTATTCCTATCAAAAAATATACACTCCCAAAATTATAAACCGTTTAGAGAGTAAAAGCTACCACAATTTAAAAAATTTGGTTAATTGCTAAAAATCAGTCTCTCAAAGGCTGAAAAGTAGTTAAAAAAACTTGATTCTCAATTTGTTTTTGAGTTGAAATTGAATAAAAAAAATGATAAATTTTTCAGTGATAAGATGATTGCTTTATTAATTGCCTTTCACATCTTTTTTTCTATAGGTTTAATCGTTGCAGTTCTTCTTCATTCAGGCCGAGGCACCGGACTTTCTTCAGTTATTTCTGGCTCTTCGAGCTTTATTGGAACCACCATAATGGAAAAATACCTTGATCGGATTACTATCGGCTTGGCCATTGGTTTTTTAACCACCACTTTTTTGCTGGTTTTTTACTGGTCTCAATAGTGGATGCCCCGCTTTCTCAATAGATTTTTTTGTAAATGTGTTATCTTTCTTTTTATAACTTTTTTGATTTCCGGCTGCGGCAAAAATTACTTCTTTGGGAAAATAAAAAAACTCGACTCTAAGAAAAAACTTTCTCATACTTACACCGTTTCCTTGAAAGAAGATCCACCCTTTTTTGATCCTGTCAACACTCTGCCAGAAAAAGCTAATTTGCTCTCTCAGCAACTCGAGGGCTTAGTTAAATACGATTTTCAAACGATGAAAGCTAAACCAGCTTTAGCAGTGGGTTGGAAGTCGGATTTAAGCTTTAAAGAATGGACTTTTAAGCTAAGAAGGGATGTTTATTTTAGCAATGGAGAAGCTTTTAAAGCCTATGTTGTCAAGAAATGCTGGGAGAGAGCCTGTAAGGAAGGGGGAGATAACCAATCGGTGAAAGAAGTTTTTTCTAATTTGCGCGGTTATGACGAACTTGTAGCCGGAAAAACAGCTGAACTTTCCGGGATTGAAATTGTTGATGATTTCACTCTAAAGGTCAGTTTAAAAAACCCTGATTCTTCTTTTCCTCAAAAACTTGGGGTTCCCGTCGCTTTTGTTTATTCGTTTTCTGAGTGGGAAAGAGACCCGCAAAGTTTTTACAAGAAGCCGGTTGGCAGCGGCCCTTTCGTGGTTGCAAATTGGGAAACAGGAAAGCAACTCATTTTAAAAAGAAACGACTATTATTGGGGAAAGAAACCAGCTTTAAAGAAGGTGGTTTTTTTAATTCATCGAACTCCTGAAACTGCCCTACAAGCATTTCAAAGTGGTGTTGTCCAGGAAGTTTTTGTTTACCCCGAACTTTATTCGCGATTAAAATCTAGCCAAACTCTGGCGAAAAGATTTAAGAGCGCACCTTTATTAGCTATTAATTATTTGATGTTTAACCTTGCTCATTGCAGGAAGTTTTCCAGGGGAGAAAGGGAACGTCTTTTTTCTCTAGTTGACCCTGAGCAAGTTGTTGCTACAATGGAACCCGAAGGAGTAGATTTTGCTGATTCTCTTATTCCTTTTTCGTTTTTCGGATTTAAATTTGAAAAGGGAAAGATTTCAAGGGCTTTCATCTCGAGCGAAAGAAAAGGGGTAAAAAAATGGCACTTTTCTTCAGAAGTAATTTTGACTTTTCCAGCTTCCAATGAATATGAAATTTTGGCTGAAAAGCTGAAAGATGAATTTCAAGCACAAGGGGTTACGGTCAAAACTCAAATGCTTGACTGGCCTCTCTTTTTTGAAGCATTAAATAAAAAGGAACTTGTTCTGTTTTCTTTTCCTTGGATTGCTGATTATCCAGATGTTGAAGCATTTTTGAAACCTCTTTTTCACTCGAAAGGGGAAGCGAACTTTTCATTTTTTAATTTTTTGAAGTTTGATGTGTTGATTGAAAGTTCAGCTAAGTTGAGAGGAAAGAAAAGAATGGCGGTTTTGCAAGAAGCGGTAAAATTAATTGAGAACGAGCAAGTAGCAAAACCCTTATTTTATTATCTTTCTCGCTGGCTGGTAAGCGAGAAGGTAGGAAACTTTCAAGCTAACGGTTACGGTTGGATTAACTACTCCGCTATTAAGCTTATTGAATAAAGTGCAGATTTTATAACCTTCCTAGATTTTAAGACAATTCACTTGCATAGGTTAATTATTGTGTTACTATTAGGAGGTCAGCAATTTTTTGAATTAAAAGGGAGAGAGGCGTTGGGTGAAAAAGTCTGGGTTATTTTGAAGGAAGGAGGAGTTATTCTTGAATAAAAAATTTGTTCGTTTTTTGGCGGTAGTTTTATTTTTGGCAGCGCTTCTTGTTAGTGGCTGTGCGCAAAAAAGGGAAGAAAAAAGAAAAAACGAAACTCCCAAGAAGGGTGGTGTGTTAACTTTCTTTATTGCTAATCCAGCCTTTATTGATCCTTATAATGCTCAGGAGTCTGAAGGGGTTCAGGTGGTATCCAATATTTTTGGATAGTTTAGTTGATTTTGATCCCTTGACTTCCAAGCTCGTTCCTGCGGTGGCTGAAAGCTGGAGATCTAATGATGATTTTACTGTTTGGACTTTTAAGTTGCGAAGAGGAACAAAGTTTCACAATGGTAGGGAGGTTAAAGCGGAAGATTTCGTTTACGCTTGGAATCGGATAGCTAGTCCCAAAACTGACCCCCCGTCTGATATTGCTTATCATCTTGCTCCCGTTAAAGGTTTTGATGAAGTTCAGGAAGGCAAAGCCGAGACTATGTCGGGTCTTAAAGCTCTTGATGATTACACCCTTGAAGTGAGTCTGAAATTTAGTTTTCCTGATTTTGTTTATGTTGTTGGCCATCCTGCTCTGGCGCCCGTTCCCAAAGAGGAAGTTGAGAAAGACCCAAAAGCTTTTGGTTTAAGGCCGGTTGGTAATGGTCCTTTTATGATGGCTGAACCTTGGAAGCCTGACCAATATATCAAGTTGAAGAGGTTTGATGACTATTACGGCGATAAGCCTTATCTTGACGGCGTCGAGTTCAAGATCTTTAAGGATGAGCAAACTGCTTTTCTTGAGTTCCAGGCGGGAAAACTTGATTTCTCTGAGAACATCCCCTCGGGTCAAATAGAGACTTCAGTTGAAAAATGGGGAGAAAGCAAAGATGGATACACTGCCCAACCAGGGAAGCAAGTTCTTCTTGGGGGTGAGATGGCAACTTACTACTTAAATCTTAACAATCAAAACAAGTATTTGAAGAATCCAAAATTAAGAGCGGCTATCAGCCTGGCTATTAATCGCGAAGCAATAGCCAAGACAATTTATGAAGGGGTGCGAAAGCCGGCAACCGGTCTCATTCCTCCGGGAACAGTTGGATTCCGTCCTGATCAAGGTAAATATTGCCGATACGATTTAGAAGAAGCTAAAAAGCTTTTAGCTGAAGCTGGATATCCCGATGGAAAGGGTTTGCCAGTTTTTGAGTTGACTTTTAATGCCGGCGCTGGTCATGAAGATGTCATGCAAGCAGTCCAGGCTAATCTTAAGGATATCGGGATCAATTGCGAACTCAAGGGTATGGAGTGGTCTCAATTTATTGATTACCGCCAAAAAGGGAAGCATCAGATTGCTCGTGATGGTTGGATTATGGATTATCCAATAATGGATAACATGCTCTACCCACTCTTTTACTCTAAGAACATTGGCATGGATAACACTTCTCGTTATAGTAATCCTGAAGTTGATAAGCTTCTTGACCAAGCGAGAAAAGAACCCGACGAGAAAAAAAGAATCGAACTTTATCAGCGGGTCGAAAAACTTATTCTAGATGATGCAGCTGTTGTGCCGGTGGTGTTTTACGCTCATCGCGCAGTAGCTCAAAAGTGGGTCCGCGGTTTAGTTTACTCTCCAATGGGTTTAGTTCATCTAGAGAAAGTCTGGTTGTCAAAGTAAAAAAGTCTTGGTCGGCAAGCCCGCTTTGGCGGGTTGCCTTTTTTATTTTCAAAACCAAATAAACTCAGTTGGAATAGGCACTTGTGATTAATTACATAGTGAGAAGGATTTTTCAAGTTATACCAGTGCTTTTAGGGACAACTTTTCTTTTGTTTGTTTTAATGTATTTGATTCCTGGAGATCCTGTTCGTCTTCTCACTGGAGAAAAAGCAATTGACCCCCGCCGTTATCAGCAAATCCGTCACGAATTGGGGTTAGATCGGCCAGTTCACATTCAATACCTGCATTACCTGAATTCTTTGCTTCATCTGGATCTTGGAACTTCTTATCAGAAAGGTAGAGAAGTTAAGGAAATTTTATTCGAAAAATTTCCCAACTCGATCCGACTGGCCTTGGCGGCAATTTTTTTAGAGGTAGTTTTCGGTATCGCTATTGGGGTTGTTTCGGCTATCAAGAGATATTCTTTGTCGGATGTTGTTGTTACCTTAACCTCAAGCGTTTTGGTGGCCGTTCCAGTATTTTGGCTTGGTCTTCTCTTGCAAATTTTTTTCGGAGTAAAACTTTCTTGGTTGCCAATTTCGGGAATGGGCGATGGCTCTTTGCGTTATTACATTCTCCCTTCAGTAACTTTAGCTGCAACCTCGGTTGCTTATGTGGCTCGTTTAGTACGAACTCAAATGTTAGAAGTGATGCGGCAGGACTATATTCGCACGGCTTATTCTAAGGGTCTGACTTCTTGGCAGGTTGTTTTTCGTCATGGTTTGAAGAATGCTCTAATTCCGGTGGTGACCTTTATCGGTCTGGACTTAGGTGCCTTAATGGGAGGAGCAATTTTAACTGAGACTGTTTTTAATTGGCCTGGAGTTGGTTATGAAATTTATATAGCTATTCTTCAGAGGGACTATCCAGTGGTACTAGGTGGAGTGATAGTAATGATTTTTATCTATGTTTTCTTGAATCTACTGGTTGATATTTCTTATGCTTTTCTTGATCCTAGAATTCGCTATGGTAAAAGGGAGGATTAAAGTTGGAGGACGCTCTGGTTAAAGGGGAGATGATCGAAAAAGAAGTTTTAACTTCAACCCTCTGGCTTGATGTCTGGAAAAGGCTGATCAGAAACCGCTTAGCTCTTTTAGGTCTTTTTTTGATTGTTTTAGTTTTTTTGGTGGCTTTACTGGCTGATTTTATTGCTCCTTATGATCCGATAAAAATTAATAGCCAAACAATGGCTCGCGATTCTTTGCTTAGCCCTTCTTTTAGGCATTTGATGGGAACAGATCTTTTAGGAAGAGATGTTTTTAGTCGGATAGTTTATGGAGCCCGCATCTCTTTAGTAGTTGGTTTAGCGGCAGTTTTATTGATGGTAATTATAGGGCTTTTTTTTGGGGCGATTGCCGGTTATTACGGTGGCTGGTTGGATTCTTTATTAATGAGACTGGCGGATGTGTTTTTTGCTTTTCCTTACGTTCTCGGGTCAATTGCTTTGATCTCTGTTTTGGGTTTTGGAATTCAGAACGTGATTTTAGCAATTGGTATCCTAGGCTGGCCTTCAATTGCCAGGGTATTTAGGAGTTCAGTTCTTCAGGTAAAGCAGAGCGATTATATTGCGGCTGCTCGGGCCTTGGGAGCCAGTGATTTGCGAATAATCCTCAGACATATTTTACCTAACGCTATCGCTCCCGTTATTGTTTACGCCACCATGAGTGTTGGCGGTGCTATAATTGCTGAAGCTGCTTTGAGTTTTTTGGGCATTGGCGTTCAGCCACCGACTCCTTCATGGGGTTATATGCTTTCAGAATCTCGGAATTATATTTTTACTTCGCCCTGGCTGATGATTTTTCCCGGTTTGGCCATTTTATTGACGGTTTTGGGATTTGTTCTGCTTGGTGATGGCTTGCGTGATGCACTGGATCCTCGTTTAAAAGAGTAGACATGATTTTGGAGACAAGTAAGTTGCTTGAAGTCAAAGATTTGACCGTAGATTTTCATTTGCTTTCAGGAAACCTAAGAGCAGTGGATGAGGTAAGCTTTTCTGTTGAGAAGGGAGAAACTCTTGGAGTTGTAGGTGAGTCAGGTTCAGGCAAAAGCGTTACCGCTTTAACTTTGATGAGGTTATTGCCTTTTTCTATAGGAAAGGTTGTTAAAGGCGAGATCCTTTTTAAAGGTGAAGACATTTTAAAAATGAGTGACAAGGACCTGCGGAGTATAAGAGGAAATAGACTTGCTATGATTTTTCAGGATCCTATGGCTTCTCTAAATCCAGTATTAACCATTGGTTTTCAGCTTACTGAAGCTATCAAAACCCATAACCGTGTTACTCGCAAAGAGGCAAAGGAAAAAGCGGTAGAACTTTTGGCTCAAGTTGGAATACCCAATCCCTGCAATCGTTTGTCTGATTATCCTCATCAGTTAAGTGGGGGCATGAGGCAGAGAGTGATGATTGCTATGGCTCTTTCAAGTAAGCCTGATTTCTTGATTGCTGATGAACCAACAACGGCTTTAGATGTAACTGTAGAGGCTGAGATTCTTGAACTGTTAATGAAACTTAAAGAAAAGTATCGCACGACGGTTATGCTTATAACTCACAACCTTGGGATTGTCGCAAGAACTGCCTCTTTTATTTTAGTCATGTATGCGGGGAGGACTTATGAATACGGTCCGGTAGATGAAGTTTTTTACCATCCACTTCACCCCTATACTCAGGGTTTGCTAAACTCACTGACACGAATTGATAAGAAAAGAGGGGGCAGACTTAAACCCATTTTGGGGTCTCCTCCGTCAATGACCAATGTGCCTTCTGGTTGTCGCTTTCATCCCCGCTGTAATTATGCTCAGAAAATTTGTCGGGAAGAGGAGCCGTGGTTTGAAGAGGTAACAAAGGGGCGTTTTAGCCGTTGTCATTTTTCTAGGGATGGGAATTTTAAGGCGAGGTCAATATAGTGGAACCTTTGTTAAAAGTTGTCGATTTGGTTAAACACTTCCCTATTGAAAGAGGGACGATATTTAAGCGTCAATCGGGAGTGGTTAAAGCTGTTGATGGTGTTAGTTTTGATATTAAAGAGGGCGAAACTCTTGGCTTAGTTGGTGAGAGTGGGTGCGGAAAGACTACCATTGGGCGGTGTATAGTTGGTCTAGAGAGACCAACTTCAGGCCAAATTTTTTTTAATAATTCCGACATAACCTTTTTAAGGGGGAAAGAATTCAGAAGGCTGAGGAAAGAAATTCAAATAATTTTTCAGGATCCCTATTCTTCTCTTAATCCTCGAATGACAGCTGGAGAGATAATCTCTGAACCCTTAATTATCCATAAGTTTGGTTCTGATCAGAAGGTAAAAGAGAAGGTTTTAGATTTAATGGAGAGTGTTGGCTTGAAAAGGGAACATTACAGTCGTTATCCTCATGAATTTAGTGGTGGTCAGCGCCAACGGATAGGCATTGCTCGAGCTATTGCTTTAAATCCCCGCTTGGTTGTTTGCGATGAACCAACTTCTGCTCTTGATGTTTCTATTCAGGCTCAGGTATTGAATCTTCTGGTTGAGCTAAAAGAAAAGTTTAAACTCTCTTACCTTTTTATTTCTCACGATCTTTCAGTGGTGCGCTATCTTAGTGAGCGAGTTGCAGTGATGTATCTTGGCAAGTTAGTGGAGTTAGCTGAGAATGAAAAACTTTACAGTCAGCCTTTGCATCCTTATACTCAAGCTCTCCTTTCAGCGGTGCCTGTTCCTGACCCAAATAAAGAAAGAAAAAGGAAGCGAGTTGTTTTAAAGAGTGGGCTCAGTGACTATTCTGGAGTTTTTTCTGGCTGCCGTTTTCAGCCGCGGTGTTGGAAGGCAAAAGATATTTGTCAGCAAAAAGAGCCAGATTTGGAGGAGATTGAAGCCAATCACTTTGTTCGCTGTTATTTTCCTGGAAACTGAAAGATAGTTAAAATTACAAGTGGTTCTCGAATGAAAATATAACTTAAGAGGAGGTTTTAATGAATAAAGAGAAAACGTTTGTGATGATCAAGCCCGATGGTGTTAAGAAGGGTTTAGTGGGTGAAATTATTTCGCGCTTCGAAAAAAAGGGTTTGGCTTTGCTTGAATTGAGACTTTTAAACCTTTCGCGTGAGGAAGCTGAAGAGCTATATAGAGTTCATGAAGGGAAGCCCTTTTTTGAGCCATTGGTGGAATATGTCACCTCTGGGCCGGTTGTGGTCATGGTTTTGGAGGGTGAAGGTGCTGTTAAGGTTGTGAGGTCGATTGTCGGGGCAACTAATCCTCAAGACGCCTTGCCAGGAACGATCAGAGGAGATTTTGCCTTGACAATCGAGGAAAATATTGTCCATGCTTCTGATTCTGTTGAGAGTTACGAGAGAGAATCGTCAATCTTTTTTTCTGATTGATGATTTTCGCATAGCAAATGTTGACATCGTTGCAATTTGTGATATAGTTTGAAAAATTTGTTTATTATTAATTTAATTTTTTGGTTAAATTAGTTATTAACCGAGGGGCTAGGTGAGATTATTAACTTTTAAGGGTGGTGTTCATCCACCAGAGAGAAAGGAGTTATCAGCCGAGAAGGTAATTGAAACTGCACCATTGCCTTCTTTATTGATTTTGCCTTTGTCGCAGCACATTGGGGCTCCTCTTGCTCCGGTAGTGGGTGTTGGTGACGAAGTCAGAGAAGGTCAACTTATCGCTGATAGTGAGGCTTTTGTTTCCGCTCCACTTCACGCTCCCGCTTCAGGCAGGGTAAAAGCCATTGAGCCCCGTTTGTCTTTCACTGGTGTCAAAATTAACTCAATCGTTTTGGAGGTTTCTGATTCTCAGGAAAAAACTGGATTGGCTCCTTTAACTCAAGCTGATCTCACACCAGAAAAGATACGTAAAAGAGCAAGAGAAGCAGGTCTAGTTGGGTTGGGCGGCGCCGCTTTTCCAACTCATGTGAAGCTTTCTCCACCTTCCGATAAACCTATTGACACTGTATTGATCAATGGATGCGAATGTGAACCTTACTTAACTTGTGATTACCGCTTAATGCTTGAAGAACCTGAGGAAATAATTTCGGGATTAAAATTAATTATGATTGCCGTTGGTGCAAACCGCGGCGTAATTGTAGTGGAAGAGAATAAAAGAGATGCGGGCCAAATTCTCAATGAAATTGCGGAAAAGGAAGAAAACATTGAAGTTGTGTTAACTAAAACTAAGTATCCGCAGGGTTCAGAAAAGCACTTGATAAAAGCAGTTTTAGACCGGGAAGTCCCTTCAGGGGCTTTGCCTTTTGAAGTTGGAGCTTATGTTCAGAACGTTCAGACAACAATTGCTTTAAGTCGAGCTTTTTGGAAAGGTGAGCCGCTGACAGAAAGAGTGGTCACGGTAAGCGGCGAAGCAGTTTCACATCCAAAAAACTTGAAAGTAAAGCTTGGGACCCCCGCTCAAGACTTGATTGAATTTTGCGGTGGATTTTCTGAAGAACCGGACAAGGTGATTTTTGGTGGTCCGATGACAGGATTTTCAATTTTTGATTTTTCCGTTCCTGTGGTAAAGGGAACTTCAGGCATTTTAGCGTTGAAGGTTGGAGAGATTGAGTTAGGCGATCGGAGCAACGAGTGCTTGCGTTGTGGTCGGTGTCTTGATGCGTGCCCTGTTTTTCTTATGCCGGTGACTTTGGCAAATTTGACTTTGGCAGGGGATATTGATGGGCTGGAAGCAAAGGGCGCCCTTGACTGTGTTGAATGTGGCTCTTGCGCTTTTGTTTGTCCAACTCGACGTCCTCTTGTCCAGCTAATCAGATACGCAAAGTTTGAAGTTTTAGCGAGGAAGAAAAAATGAGTCAGGAAACCACTACAAAAAAATCGCTTTTCATTTCGAGCTCGCCTCACTTTTTTTCTTCTGAAAATACCAACCGAATAATGTATTTGGTCATAGTTGGGCTGTTGCCGTTAACTGTAATGGCCATTTATACTTTCGGTTTTTACTCTTTAATGGTGATTTTGTCTTCTTTAGCTGGTGCTTTAGGGGCTGAGGCACTTGCTTTATATCTTTATAAAAGGCCCATTTCAACTTTACTGGATGGGAGTGCCTTTTTAACTGGTCTTTTATTAGCCCTTTGCTTGCCGCCAAAAATTCCTCTTTTACTTCCTTTTATCGGTTCGGCGTTTGCTATTATAGTTGGTAAACAGTTTTTTGGTGGACTGGGACACAACGTTTTTAATCCAGCTTTAGTCGGTAGGGCTTTCCTTTTAATTTCTTGGGCTAAGCATCTTACTTCAAACTGGTATAAAACAGTTTCGGTTGATGCTTTTACTGGCGCTACTCCCCTTTTTTTAGCTAAGCAAGTGAGGGCTGGCGAATTAACTTATTCTATTTCTCGTTTCTACAAATCGTATTTAATTCAGAATCCTTATGGTTCAATTGGTGAGGTGTCTGCTTTGTTGATCGTTTTGGGCGGGTTGTTTTTAATTGGTCTGCGAATTGTTAACTGGGAGATACCCTTGGGTTATATTGGAGCGGCTGCGGTGAGCGCTTTTATCTTTAGAGGTGATGTAATTTTTCATCTACTGGCAGGTGGTCTTCTATTTGGAGCTTTTTTTATGGCTACCGCTTATGTGACTACGCCGCTCACTCGTCTCGGGCGTTTTATTTTCGGTCTTGGTTGTGGCTTTTTAAACATTTTAATCCGAATGTTTTCGGGTTACGCTGAGTCTACCACCTATGCCATTCTTTTTATGAATGCTTTAACTCCCTTGATTGATTATTATCTTGCTCCACGTCGGTTTGGGGTGAAGAAATGAGAAAGATTCTTTTTTTAGGTTTTAATTTAGCAGTTATTTGCGCGATTGCTGCTGGTGCTTTGTCAGGCGTTTATACTTTAACCAGAGAGCGAATTGAGAAACATATTTGGGAGCAACAAGTTAAAGCAGCTCGGAAGGTTTTGCCTGAGGCAAAAGAATTTAAACTTGAGCCCAGACTTGCAAAGAAAGCCCAGAAAAGATTTTCAATTTTAGACAAGATTTTCATTGGGTTTAACTCGAAAGGTGAGATTGTTGGGTATGCTTTTCAGGTTTTGCCGCGTGGTTACGGCGGTCCAATAATTTTGATGGTTGGGATTTCTGGTGGAGAAGTGAGAGGAATTGAGGTTGTTGACTTAAAAGAGACACCAGGCTTGGGGGACGGCATTTTAAATAAAGGTTGGCAAAAGCAGTTTTTAGGTAGGACGTTGAAGGATCCTTTGGAGGTGAATAAAGATATTGATGCTGTTAGCGGTGCAACAATCTCTTCTAAGGCGGTGACCAATGGAGTTAAAACTGCCTTGCAAGTTTTTGAAAAATTTGCAACGGGAGGGAGCCGGTGATCAGGAAGCTTTGGAGTGAACTTGTCAAGGGGTTAACTCTTGAGAACCCATTGATGGTTTTGATGATTGGCTTGTGCTCTGCTTTAGCTGTTTCAACGCGGGCGGAAAACACTATTTTTATGGGGCTGGCTGCCACTTTTGTTTTGGTAAGTTCCAATTTTATAATTTCTTTAATAAAGAAGGTAACGCCAAATGAAATTCGCATTCCGATTTTTATTGTGGTTATTGCTTCCTTTGTTACCATTGTTGACCTTGTGCTTCGAGCTTATTTTCCGGTGGTTTACTCTCGGCTAGGCGTCTGGATACCTTTGATTGTAGTTAACTGTATTATTCTCGGTCGAGCTGAAGCTTTTGCTTCTAAGAGGGGAGTTTTAGAGTCAATTGCTGATGGTTTGGGTATGGGGCTCGGATATATCTGGATTTTGTTTACTATGGGTTTTGTGCGTGAGCTGTTAGGAACTGGTAAGATAGTATTTTTTGATCGGACCATTTTGAGTTTTGGCCCTTCGTTCGAGCCCCCAGTAATTTTTATTCTTTTTCCTGGTGCTTTTTTAACTTTTGGTCTTTTGATGGCTTTTGTAAACTTTGTTAATCGGAGGATAAAGAAATGAGCGCATTTCGGCATTATTTTTTGCTTTTTGTTGGAGCCTTTATTGTTCAAAACATTGTTTTTATCCGCTTTATTGGTTTATGTCCATTTTTTGGGGTTTCTACTCAGGTCGAAACTTCTATTGGCATGAGTCTGGCCGTGACTTTTGTTATGACTCTTGCTTCGGCAGCGAGTTGGATTGTGTGGAATTACGCTTTAGTTCCTCTCGGCGTCGGCGAGTTTCTTTATATACCAGTTTTTATATTGGTTATAGCTAGCTTAGTTCAGTTTGTTGAGATGTTTATCAGAAAAGTAAGCCCACCACTTTATAAAGCGATGGGAATATATCTCCCTTTGATTACGACCAACTGTGCGGTTTTGGCGACTGCAACTGAGGTTTCCAAGCCTGGTTTTTTAAAGCTAAACATGCCATATGGTTATAGCTTTATCGAAGGAGTCGTTTACTCTGTTAGTGTGGCGATGGGTTTTGGACTCGCCATTGTTATAATGGCAGCTATTCGCGATAGAATGAAAGTTTCGCCCGTGCCTGAATGGCTAAAAGGTTACCCAATTGTTTTTATTGTCGCGGCTTTGGCTTCTCTTGCTTTTATGGGTTTTGCTGGACTTTTTGGGATGTGAGGCCTGATGGATTATTTGGTTGTTTTTAAAGCAGCGGGATTGGTTGGTGGACTTTCTTTCCTTATGGGCAGTATTCTGGCCTTAGCCTCAATAAAGCTAAAAATTGAGGTAAATCCCTTAGTAGAAAAGGTTCTTAGTGTGTTACCTGGTTCAAATTGCGGTGCTTGCGGTAAGCCAGGTTGCGAAGGGGCCGCTGAAGCGATAGTTGCCGGTGAAGCTTCTTATGATGCTTGTCGAGCTGGTGGTCCAGAAGTGGCTGAGGCAGTTGCCAGAGTTTTAGGAATTGAAGCTAAAGTTGAAGAAAATCGTGTCGCCCCTGTTCTTCACTGCGGCTTAAATCGAAAAGAAGTAGCTAAGAAAGGTTTTTACAATGGTGTTTATGATTGTTTAATAGCTGAACAACAGACTAAAGGTGACTTGCTTTGCTTGTATGGTTGTCTTGGTTACGGGAGTTGTCAAAAAGCTTGTCCGTTTAATGCTATCACGATGGATGAAAATAATCTTCCAGTTTTTGATTTAAAAAAATGCACTCGCTGTGGAGTTTGTGTTTCCACTTGCCCGCGTGGTTTAATCAGGTTCGTACCTGAAAATGCTCGGCTGGTTATAAAGTGCAGTTCTAAAGACCGTGGTAAGGAAGTTTTGAGCGTTTGTAAAAAAGGATGTATTGCTTGTGGTATTTGTGTTAAGGCTTGTTCTGATGGTTTGAGCTTGGTGGAAAATATAGTGGTGATTGATTATGAAAAAAATCCCGACTGCCCGAGAGGGGTGGAAAAGTGCCCAACCAAATGTCTTTTACCTTACAAGGCTTAAGATAACAAGAGGCGATTTTCTCCTATTTTTATTTCTGCTGATTCTT
Organism: uncultured bacterium; assembly: GCA_938091145.1. Taxonomy (GTDB): domain Bacteria; phylum Actinomycetota; class Aquicultoria; order SKW223; family CALKMS01; genus CALKMS01. The sequence continues at coordinate 3,700 of CALKMS010000147.1, read as the reverse complement.
ACATTTTTTCAATTCCTTTTTTTGTCGAGTTTGACTTTTTCTTCAAACAAAGCAATTGTTTATCGAGGAAATCAGGTCCTCAAAGTCATTGACCTTTCTTATTCGCACCAGGAGAAGATTGTTTATCAAGATAAAACCTTGATGGTTTTAGAAATTAACTCTAAGGGCTTGAGAGTAACAAGTTCGAGTTGCCCCGATAAGTTGTGTGAAAAACAGGGCTACCTATCAAACAGAAGTGATTCAATTATTTGTTTGCCCAACCAAATTGTAATTAAAGCAGTTGGAGAGGAGAAGGTAGATGCAGTCATCAGGTGAAAAAATTACCTTCGGACAAACTTTTGGTTCTCCTTCTAACCTCACTCGCTTTTCGCTTCTTTTGGCTTTAGGGATTGCCTTGCAAACTTTGGACAATTTTATTTCGCCTTTTTTCATTCCGGGTTTTAAAATTGGGCTTGCTCACTTGGCAACTTTGTTTTCTTTGATTTATTTTACGGGACCTGTTGTTTTGCTTTTGATTGTCTTGAGGGTTGCTTTGGGTTCTTTATTGTTGGGCTTACTTTTTAGTCCAGCATTTTACCTTAGTTTTTTTGCTTCAATAGCAAGTGGCCTGGCAATGATTTTTATTTTTATTTTTTTTCGACGACACTTAAGCTATCTGGGTGTTAGCTTGGTTGGTTCTTTTTTTCATAATTTTTTTCAATTGATTACTGCTTGTTTACTTTTAAACAACTGGGTTTTGCTTGGTTATTTGCCTTGGTTTTCATTTTTAGGGATTGTTGCTGGGTTGATAAACGGTTTGATAGCTAACTATTTAGGTAGGCGTTTTCTCTTACTACTTATGAATGCTGAACTTTCTTAGCTGACCTTTTGTTTTTCCCTTTTTCTTGCTAAACTTTTTGCCTGGAGCTTTGATGGCTGGAATCAGAAACATCAGAAATTTCGCTATTATTGCTCATATTGATCATGGCAAGTCGACTTTGGCTGACCGCTTTCTGGAGATATGTCGGGCGGTGCCTGAGAGGGAACTAGTCGAGCAGTACCTTGATCAACTGGAAATAGAGAGAGAAAGAGGCATAACTATTAAAGCTCAAGCTGTTAGACTGAATTATCAGAACTATGTCCTTAATTTGATTGATACGCCTGGGCATGTGGATTTTACTTACGAAGTTTCCCGAGCTTTAGCTGCCTGCGAGGGTGCTTTGCTGGTAGTTGACGCTACCCAAGGGGTGGAAGCTCAGACAGTTGCTAATGCCTTGTTAGCAATGGAAAACGACCTTAAAATTCTTCCAGTGGTTAACAAGATTGATCTTCCTAATGCTGAGCCGGATAGAGTGGCTCGAGAAATCGAAGAAAGTTTGGGATTGCCGGCCGAAGAAGCAATTTTTGTTTCGGCTAAAACAGGTGAGAATGTTGACCGTTTGCTTCAAAAGTTGGTTGAAAAAATCCCGCCACCCCAAGGCAATCCTGGATTGCCACTCAGGGCTTTAATTTTTGATTCTTTTTATAATCCTTATCGGGGTGCGGTGGTTTTGATTCGCTTGTTTGATGGTTTAATAAAGCCGGGGATGGAAATAAAGCTAATGGGCGAGGGTAGTGAATTCATTGTTGATGAAGTTGGATATTTACTACCGAAACTAGTTTCACAGCCTGAACTCAAAGCCGGAGAAGTTGGGTACTTAATGGCTAACATAAAAAATATTAGCCAGACAAGAATTGGTGATACACTCACCGAAGTTAAACGCCAGGCCATTAAACCTTTGCCAGGTTACAAACGCCCAAAACCTCTGGTTTTCTCCGGGCTTTATCCCTTAGCGCCTAAGGATTATGAAAAACTGAGAGATTCGCTCGCTAAGTTAGCTTTAAATGATCCTTCTTTACAATATCAACCAGAGACTTCTGCGGCTTTGGGATTTGGCTTCCGCTGTGGTTTTTTAGGTCTCTTACATATGGAGATTGTTAAAGAAAGATTGGAGAGAGAGTTTGCCCTCGAGTTGTTAGCCACTGCTCCAAACGTTGCTTATCTTGTAAAACTTAAGAATGGAGAAAGAATTGAGGTTAATAACCCAGCAAAGTTTCCCCCTCTTGGTGAAGTTGAAAGCATTGAGGAGCCTTATGTTACGGCGGTTATAATTACCCCTAAAGAATATATTGGACAAGTTATGGAGATTTCGACGGAAAGAAGAGGAGAGCAGTTGAGTCTGCAGTTTTTAAGTGCTAACCGAGCTGAGCTTAAATACAGCTTTCCGCTGGCCGAGATTATTTTTGACTTTTACGACTTGCTTAAGTCAAGAACTCGTGGTTACGCTTCTTTTGATTACGAGTTAGCAGACTATCGTCAGTCTGATCTGGTTAAGCTTGAGGTTTTAATTGCTGGCGAGCCAATTGACGCTCTTTCTTTAATTGTTCATCGCGATAAAGCCTATTATCGAGGTCGGGAGCTGGTTAACAAGCTCAAGTCTCTCATTCCTCGGCAGCTTTTCGATGTTCCTGTTCAAGCTGCTATTTGGGGTAAACCAATAGCTCGAGAGACGATAAAGGCACTTCGGAAAGATGTTTTGGCTAAGTGTTATGGCGGCGATGTCACCAGAAAGCGAAAGCTTATAGAAAAACAAAAGTTAGGCAAAAAAAAGCTGAAACAATTGGGACGAGTTGAGGTGCCTCAGGAAGCTTTTATCGAGATTTTGAAGGTTTGAGAGTTGGAAGGGGAAAGCGGTCGAACTATTTCGATCTATATTCACATACCTTTCTGTCAAAAACGATGTTCATATTGTCGGTTTGTTTCATATACTAACAAAAATGATCTAATTTCTCCCTATTTTGAGGCATTAAAGAAAGAACTTTTGTTATATGAAAATAATTTAAAAGAAAAAACTGTTACAACTGTTTACTTTGGAGGTGGAACACCTTCTTTTGTTGATCCAAATTATATTCGCTTTTTCTTTAATTTTCTCAAGCGTAACTTTGATCTTGCTCCAAATTTAGAAGTAACGATAGAAGCTAATCCAGAAACAGTAAACATTGAAAAGCTGGAGAACTGGTTCGACACAGGCATTAATCGATTGAGTTTAGGCTTTCAATCTTTAAACCAAAAGCATTTGGAAATTTTGGGTCGGATCCATACAGTTGAAAAAAACATTGAAGCTTATAATCTTGCTCGGCAGGTCGGCTTTGAAAATATCAACATAGACCTGATATTTGGTTCTTTAGGCGAAACTGAAGAAGCCTGGGAAGAGACACTTAAAGGAGCGGCTTTACTAAACCCTGAGCACATTTCGGTGTATGAGTTGACGTTGGAGCCTGGTACCTTACTTTACCAAAAAATTCTGCAAAAAATGGATATTCCTTTCAAAAAAAAAGGTTACTATGCTTATTCGGGGGAATTTTGTTTCAATGCCTTGGGCGAGAATGAAGTTGTAGTTTCTTCTAGATTTACTGATGATGTTATTGAAGCTGAAAAATACTGTTTTGCAGCATTTTTTCTAAAGTCGGCTGGTTATATCCATTATGAAGTTTCAAATTTTGCTCGTTTTGGTTATGAATGTCGGCACAATTTAAATTACTGGAAGAGAGGGGATTTTTAGGTTTAGGCTGTGCAAGCGATAGTTTTTTTAATAACTATCGTTGGTGCAACATTCCTATTTTGGAAAAATATATTGATACTGTTTTTCGCGGTGTAAAGCCGGTCAAAAAAAAGTGTTTT
>CALKMS010000146.1 GCA_938091145.1 uncultured bacterium | reverse complement strand
TGTGGTCGACATGGCAGGTGTTTATACAGTTGCGATTGGTAGCAGAAGGAGAAGAGGTTGGGTCAGCAGTGTCGGTGGTCATCACATGGTGGTAGGTCTGGGTAGTAGTTATCATAGCGTTGTAGATTGAGGAGTGACAGGTGGAGCAAGCCAAGCCACCGCCTGACACACCAGGTCCTGGTTTATGGCCTGAACCGTGGCATTCCAAACAAAGCCTGGGAACAGTAGGAGTGGTAGCATGCTCGTTAACCGAGCCAGGTAACCGCTTCAAAGTAAGTCCTTCAACTTTTGTTGAAGTGGTGACTGAATCGGATGGTAAGTGGCAGCTACGGCAAAGTAAGTTGAGAGTGGCTGATGTAATTCTTTGTCCACCGCCAAGATAATCATTAAACATATACTCATTCCCATTCTGGCTGCCATGAGGCGTATGGCAGTCATAACAAGGCATCTGGGAGCCTCGAGGGAGCCAGGCAGTTGTAGTGCTTAAAACAATGTCGGGGTCCCAGTTCATCCGGTGACCAGCGTTATAATCGTTACTGAGATAATCTTGAGCCACCCTAGAATGGCAGCTCAAACACAAAGCAAAAGGCGACTGGGAAATAGTGGTAATACCAATTGTCGGGAAGGATTTGGGCGAGGTGTAAGTAGCTCGAAGCATATCATAGGCATTATTGCCACCGTGAGGCGAATGGCAAATACCACAGTCACCCGGGGTATAAGTAGTATTAGTAAACGGACTATAAGTTATTACTCGATGAGCGTTTGAAGAGCTATTGTAAGTATTTTGGCCAGGCCAGGTGCCTGTTTCAGGATAGCCGGCATCCGGGGATGAGGTGGGCAAACGATATAAAGTGCTGGTACCGTTACCAGGATAACCAGGGGAAGAATTTTGATGACAGCCAAAGCACAAAGCCGTACCCGTGGTTCGTAACATATTGGGAAGCAAAGCTGTTCCTGAAGTTACGCCATGAGGATTGTGGCATTGGAGACAGAGAGAGTTTGGTCTTAAAGTCCCTGAAGGCAACCCATAATCACCAGGGATATCGCGGCTGCCAGTAACTGAACCATGCCCTCGATTTAAATAAATTGTTCTTCCTAAATAAGTTTGAGTTGCTCCGGTATGGCAGGCAAAACAAACTTCGTTCCAGTAAGTATTGGTTGGAGTAGCGTAAGTGGGTATCTGATAGCCAGCAATTGAAGTTGGTATTAAGTAATCAAGCGGTGAGCCGTGGGCAGTGTGGCATCTGCCACAGGTAGTAGTAAAGCCCTGGCCTGAAGTAGCCGGCGACATCTGGCCATGTAAAGTAGAAGTAAACTGGGAATGGTTGCCACCCGTTCTGATATAGTAATCGCTGTTGTTTAAATCACTTCGGCGGTCCCAGGGACCATGACAGGAAAGGCAGAAGTTATCTCTTAGGGGGAGAAGCAAGTAGCTCCCAAAAGAAAAGGGAAGGCCTTCAGTGGGAGAGCGGTTCAGATAAGTTTGGCCAGTTGAGGGATTGGTGTAGTAAAGAAGTTGCGGATACAAACCTTCATTACCAGTTGGGTTCTTGCCAGGTTTTGGATGGAGAAAGTGGCAGTTAAAGCAGGTTGGCGCGTAAACTCCCGCATTGCTGTCATAGTGGTCTGAACCTGAGTAGCTAAACTGAGCTTCAATGTTCTGGTCAGCTACCGAGCCATAAGGGTTGTAATAGGGCATACTCCCGTGGCAAGCATAACAAGTTTCCTTGTTTTTTGCCCCTAAAGCCTGGCCATTGGCATCGTGAAGAGAGTGGCAAGAATCACACCACCAACCAGTAGACTCATAATGGAAATCTCTTCCCATTATTCCAGATGATAGCTGGATAGGAAAGTTTCCGGAAACGGTACCAGTAGTTATCAAAAAACTGCTTGCGTCATCAATGGTTAAAGCGGCTTGCTCTAAAGTTGGAGCGGTCGCTGGCACATCATAGACAATAAAAAGCGATTTAGTAGTTCCACTTGGAATAGCTATAGCTGGCGAGAAGGTAAAGGTAGTTGGTAAAGTGCCAGTAGTCAAATAATTGGCAGGAGAAGAGGTTGCCACCAAGTCATTAGCTGGATCAAATTTAGCGTCTCCATTGTCAAGATAAAATTTAACTCTTTCTACCCCCTCAGTAGTGTCAGCTGAATCATACCAGCCGCTTGGCTGCGCTTGATTTTTACGGTCTATCCACTCTCGGGCTTTCACAGCGGTAAGAGTGGTGCCACCGCTGGAAGCAGTTAAATCCAGGCGCACCATTGGAACATTGGTTCGACCTTTTCGAATAAACTTGGGAGCTAAATTTGCCGCCGTAACCGACAAACTTGAAGTGGCAGCTGCTTTTACCAGTGACGAGCCTTCTTTTTCAACAATCTGCCAAACTGAAGGAGACTTTAAACCAAAGGAACTAATCGTTGCCAGCCCCTCTTTTTTTAAAGAAACAGCCAGGGGTGAAGGGAAGTCAAGTCTATTAATCCAGGCTAAGCTGGCGCTTTCAGCTTGAGGTGGATTGAAGTCGCGACCGTAAATTTGCCACTTAGCGCCATCCCAGACCTGCCAGACAACCACTGACCCATCAACATCAGCAAAGTCTTCTTCAGCTGATTCGGCGGTCACTACAAAGTTCTCACCCGTCAAAAGATTTACTGCTTTAATGTCATAAGAGTTTCCCTTTCTTTCGGAGTAAACAACTAAGTCTTCAGAAATAGAAGGGGAAAGCTGGGGCTCTTCCCCAGTAACCAGGCTTTCTTCACTTCCGTGAGACACATCGAACTCTTCCTCATCTTCAGTTTCAGTAGCTTCTTCCCCAGTATCCAGGCTTTCTTCACTTCCGTGAGTGTCCGAAAAATTATATCGGTAAAGTTTTATATCGCCGTTTCCTGAGGAAAAATCAGTAAAAACTATCTTATTGCCATAAACTCGAGGCTCTCTTTGAGCGCCAGCCGAAGTGTTAACCGCTATCTCCTGATTTTTAATAGTTTCATAAAGGTAGATATCAGTAACGTTAGAGCTAATTGAACCTCGAGATGGAAAATAATAATTTCGGTAGTCTTCCCAGACTACAATAAAGTTGCCGCCGCCTAAATCGGAAATATCCGGGAAAAAGGCAAACATCTTGCCGTTAGAAAGAGAGGAGGGAACTTGAAACTTGCTTCCCTGAGAAAGGTCATAAACCCAGAGATAGCTTTCTTCGCGATAAGAAGTTATATGCCTTTCCTCCCAAACAACAAAGTTTCCTGAAATTCGGGGATTTCTCTCATCAAAAGAGCTGTCAGCTAATAACACCTCTTCGCCTGTCTCTAAGTTATAAAGAACAATGTTGGCATTGCCTTCCCGCCAGTCTTCATAAACAACATAACTTCCGTCAATGTCTGGGTGAACCTGGTCGCCACCGTGAGTTACTAAGGGCTTTTCCTGCCCAGTAGTTAAATCTTTAAAGTAAATGTCCCAATCGCCTTGGCGGCGGTCCTGCCAGACAACTTTGCGAGCGGAAACCGAAGGGCGAGAGGCTTCAACTCCAGAAGGACTTATCTGACCGGAAACAAAAACATAAGGCTCAGTAGTGGTTGTCGGCTCTGGAGTAGGTGTCGGCTCTGGCTCTGGTGAAGGTTCCTCTGAAGGTGGTTTTGGTTTAGTGCCTCCCGAGGGAGGTTCTGGTTTTTCTTCAGGTTTCTTTTCTGGCTCTTTCTGTCCTTCAGAAGCAGTTTGAGTAAAAGCAATTTCTGGCGAAACAACTTTCCTAAAAGCAACCGCCCCCAGCGGTTTAATTAAAGGACCTTTACTTAAAGGAGTCGGTTTTAAAAGTTGAGCATAATAAGGGGATTTTCCCACTTTTAGTTGAAGGTTTAAAAACAAAACGGTTGCTAATGCCAGCCCTAAACAAGCCGCCAGTGGGAGCCAAAAAGCTGGTTTCTTCCAGCTAAATCGCGGCGTCGGATAAGGATAATTTTCTATCACTCGCTGGTAAACTCGCTGTCGAGCCAGCCCATCGGTTTGATAAGAAGAAAAAAAGTTTCTAATTAAAGAAACCAACCTGGAAAGTTTTATCTCTTCAAAAAGTTCTTCTTTCTTATCCACCTTTTCTCAAATTAAAAAACGGTTTTTGTCACTTTCTGAAACTGCTAAATCATTCTTTTTTCTAATTTTTTTAGCCAGCGAAGTGAGAGCCCGACGCAAAAGAGCTCGAACCGCACTTGGATTTCGCCTCATCACTTCCGCGATCTCGGTTATCTCCAGTTCCTCCAGATATCTTAAAGCCAGCACTTCCTGCTGGTCAAAAGTGAGAGAGCAAATTTCCGTCTTTAGTTCCTCTAAAGTTAAAGAAGCTAAAACTTTTTCCTCAATCTCTAAGCTACCGACCTCCACCTCAGGCAAACAATCTTCAAGACTTTCTACTTTTATGTGATTGTGCCGACGGTAATAATCAACTAGTAAATTGTGAGCAATCCGAAAAACCCAGGCTGGAAAAGGAACTCCCCTTTCCTCATATTGATTGATTGACTGAAAAACTTTCAGAAAAACTTGAGAAGTAAGGTCTTCCGCCTCTTCGCAAGAGCCTGTTCGGAAATAAAAATAGCGATAAAGGCGGTCAAAAAAATAATCAAAAAACTTTTGGGCAGCTTTTCTCTCGCCATTTTTAAGACCAAATACTATCCTCGTTAAACCCTCTTTTTCTGAACTCATTTCTTAACTTAAGATCTTCCTCTCAAAGATCTCTCCCTTCTCATTTTATTTATTAATCGTCTTTTTTTTCTCTTTCTTAACCTGATTAAGTTTGGTTCTGACACGATCCAAAGAAGATGAAGCTTCTCCAAAACCAGGACTTATCTTGAGAGCTTTCAAATAGCTATTTTCAGCTTCTTCAAGCTTCCCTTCGGTCTCCTCAATTCTTCCTTTTAAGTAATAATAATAAGGATCGTTTTCTCCCCAAGCTTTCTTTAGTTTTTCAACTGCCAGTTTTGCTTCAGCAAAATTAAGGACATCCAAACAAGACTCAACCAGATTTATGTAACCGTGGCGGAAAAGCGGGTCAATACTAACTGAAAACTTAAAACATTCAATCGCTTTCGTGTTATAGGCAGGGTTTCCAGTTAAAGCATAATACAAAGAATAAAAAGCACCCAGTTTGATCTGAGTGTCCTGAAAATAAGGGTTATACTTGTTAAACTCTTCCAGTAAAGCAATTCCTTTATTAATATAGGTAATATCTTTTCTGGTCTGAGCCAAGTTGTAATAAAGGTCAGAAAGACTGTTTCGATAGTTTTCCCGATAAGGATTAAAAGCAACTGCCTTTTTAAAAAGGTCTTCAATCTCCTCCAAACTTTTGCTTTGGTTAAAACCAGCTTCATTTGCTTTATAAAAATAATAATCGGCAATAGCCGGTCTCAAAGCTAAAGAAAAAAGAATCAGCGAACTAGTAAAAATCAACAAAACCAGCCCTAATCGAGTAGAAAGACTGAGATGGAGCAAAAAACTAGTTACCTTAGAAGCTAAACCTACTCTTTGGCTCAAATTTAAGATTATCCCGAAAACAATCCAGATAACAGCCGCAATACCAACAATGGTTATGCTGGTAATAGCTTGAACAAGGTAACCTACCACCGACGCCGTCAAACCCCAGAGATAAAGATTGCCTTCTTTTAAAGGTTGATAAACAGTAAAAGCTATATAGATCAGAAGCCAGAGGAAAGCTAAAAAACCGGGGATTCCTAAATTCACTGCCACCTGAAGATATTCATTATGGCAGCGGTCAGGCATAGTCATTTCCCCTTCTAGTTGAGTGTAGCGAACTGTTCGATAAAGGGGGAAATAATTAAGCATCTGATCAGGTCCCACTCCTAAAAAGGGTCGGTCTGAAATCATTCGCAATGAGCTCTTCCAAATCTCAATCCTGGTCGCTGCCGAACCCTGATTAAACTTAAAAATAGAGAGAAAATGCTGATAAAAATAACTTAATTTTTCCATTGGGTTACCCTGGCCGATAAAAAAAAGGAAAACCAAAAAAACAACTAAAACGGCTATCACAATTAGCAGCCAATGCTGAATCTCAAGCTTATAGCGGGCAAAAGTTTTTTTCTGACGGTAAAGATAAATTCGGCCAAAAATTAACAAAGCCACTCCGAAGATCATTCCCAGCCAGCCACCTCGCGACTGAGAGAAAACATTGCTGGCAAAACCCAAAGCAAAGGTAATGCCAAAAAGAAGGAAAAGCCAGTCTCGGCGTTTCAAAAAAGCATCAAGAATTAAAGGTAAAACAAAAGCTAGATAACCACCTAAAAAAACAGCGTTACCCAAAGTGGAGCGAGCTCTCCCACCCCATTGTTCCGGCCGAACCATAAAATAAGGAAAAATTGGCTCATAACCTAAGCCTTGAACCACCCCATAAATAATTATCAAAATTGCGGGGACAAACAAAGACCAGAAAAATCGCTCTGTCCACTCCTCACTATTCAAGTAGATTAAAGAGAGGTAGAAAAGGAAAACAAAACAAAATATGGCTTGAAAAGTCTCATATCGACCATATTCTCCGACAATGCTGGCTAAAGGAACACGAGAAGTAAAAGTGCTTAAAATAAGCCAGATTAGATATAAAAGGGCGGGATAA
>CALKMS010000145.1 GCA_938091145.1 uncultured bacterium | reverse complement strand
AAAAAAATGTTTCCTTCTTTAATGACGATGATTTATCACTACGGAAGCTATCTTTCAGCCGAGGCTTATCATCAGGAAGAGAAGAAAATGAGAGCCAGAAAAGCTGAAGAAGCAATGTCTTCAGAAGTGATTGATGTTGATGAGGCAACTCCAGTAGAGAAGATTATAAGAATAATGGAAGAACACCAGGTTAAGCGAGTTTTTGTGACGAGAGAAGGGCGCCTGGTTGGTGTGATTAGCAAGCTTGATATTTTAAGATGTCTGTCAGGTCCTTGCGAGAAAGTCATCGAGAAGCTAAGAACTTTGCCAGAAAGAGCTGAGAAAGTGTCTGATATAATGTCAAAACCAGTTATTTCAGTTGCTCCATCTGATTCGCTTGATAGGGTAGTTAAAATTTTACTTGACAATCGAATAAGTGGTTTGCCGGTGGTTAACGAAGAGGAAAAGGTTGTCGGTGTTCTTTCTGAAAGCGATTTAATTCATTGGGTTAAAAAACACGTTCCTGACCTTAATTACTGGCGGGAAAGGAAACGTTTTCTTAAAGCTCTTAAGGCATTAGCAGCTCAAAAAGTTTCAGATGCAATGACTTCCCCAGCGATAACAGTGGAAGAAGGAGCTTCTCTGGAGGAAGCGGCAGCTATTATGAACGAGAAGAAAGTAAAAAGGTTGCCGGTTGTGCGTGACAATAAGCTGGTAGGAATAATAACTCGAGCCGACATAGTTAAAGGGCTAGTGCCTCGGAAAAGTTAATTATCAGAGTCGGCTTTAACTATTTTCTTTATTTAGCTATGGTTATTTCCTTCTATTTCGTTACTTGACTATTGCTATTGCTTTAGCCATTTCGATTATTGGAACCGTAAATTTGTATTTCCCAAGGAATTCGTTTATAACTTCCTGCGAAGCGCTTCGATATTTAAGGATCGCTACGACCTTAAATGGTTTTTTAGCTCCAGCCGGGATAGGAATTGAATAGGTTTCAAGGTGAGATTTTTGGGGTGGAATACGATTGTCACTGATAATTTTAGTGGCTTCCCAAACCTTTATCGTGGGCTTTCCATCTTTGTCCCCCAAAACAGTGTTGAATAAAGTTGCGTCGGGATCCAACCTTCCTTCCTTATCTGTCCAACCAGACTCATAAACTGTTTTGCCTTTGGCATCAACAATGGTAAGGTGAATCCACATCTGGCGGGTTTCTGTGAGACCTGTTGGGAGATAATGGCCAGCTCCCTTGTTGGTGACTTTTACATCAACTCGACCGGATTTACCTGGAGTAAGATTGGCTTTAACACTAATAGAAGCAGCAGCCTTAAGCCTTTCTTCGGCTAGTTTGGCGTGTTCTTTATAACCGAAGAAATTGGTCATCATAACATTGCCGCCAACAACATAGTGAGTATATATCATTGGCCGATCGGGACCGGTAGTCGCTGCTTTGCCAGGGTTGGGTTTAGTAACTCCAGGTCCTGGTGTCATATGGCAGTCCTGACATTGTATTCCAGCTTTAGAGTAAGGGCTATTTTTCCATTCGGTGTAGGTTTGCTCGATTGGTAGTTTATTAGCGGGATGAAAAACATCGTGGCACATCCCGCAAAACTCGGCTTTAGTGTGAAGTTCAGAGAAAGCAGTGTCGTGATAGGGCGAAAAAGAATCTTTGAAAGGCCCTCTCTTGGTGTTTCCAGGTTCGGAAACATAGCTGGCATTCCCCGTGCCTTTAGATTCCTTTACCGTATGGCAAAAATCGCAAAAAACACCTTCTTTTGCTATGGTTGAGGCATTTTTAATTTTGCCGCTCACTTCTTTTCTCATTACCCCAACGGGGCTGTGGCAGGAGTGACAGAACTGCTTAACCTCTTCTCCCGCTTCCTTTCCGGCTAACTCAGCTTCAGCAGCATACAGAGGGTCAATCAAAGAAACATGGTGCATATCGCCTTCCCACTGGGAGAAAAGTTCAGAATGGCAACCTCCACAGATTTTGGGTTCATCAAAATCAGGTTTTTCTTTGGTACCCTCAGCAACTTTGCTTTTTGTTTCTTCTGTTTTTTTAGCGCAAGAAAAACTGAAGAAAACCAAGAGCAAAAGGGAGAAGATCAAGACTGATTTTTTAATAAATTTCATTCAAATCACCTCAGAGTAAATTTTTTCTTAAGACCTAAGTGGCGTCAAGGTGAATTTTTGATTGCTCTTTGCGAGTGTATAATTAATTGAGGACTACAGAGTAAATCTTAACTAAGTGGAGAGAAAATGGGGAAGTTTTTAACTGGAACCAGCGGCTATAGCTATCCTCACTGGAGAGAAGTGTTTTATCCGTCAGAACTAAACCAGTCTAAGTGGCTTTCTTATTATGCAAAAAAGTTTCCTATTGTTGAGTTAAATGTAACTTTTTATCGCTTGCTGCCGGAGAAAACTTTTAAAGGTTGGTATGAAAAAACACCGGATAATTTCAAGTTTGTAGCCAAAGGCAGTCGCTTAATAACTCATCTAAAAAAACTTTCGGGCGTGGAAGAACCGCTTAAAGAATTTTTTTCCCGCTTATCGCCGCTTAAGGATAAATTAGAGGTTATTTTGTGGCAACTCCCGCCTTCGCTAAAAGCGAATACATTCCTGTTAGAAGACTTTTGCCAGTTGGTTAAAGAAAATTCTTTGGTGAGGCAAGCTTTTGAGTTTCGCCATCAGAGCTGGTTTGACACCAAGATAGCTGAGGTTTTGCAAAATTATGGTTTTGCTGCTTGCGTTGCCCATTCTAATCGCTGGCCAATGGGGGAGATGTTTACTACAAACTTTATTTATCTTCGATTTCATGGTGGTACTATTCTTTATGGCTCAAACTACTCAGACGAAGAGCTTGTTTTCTGGGCTGAAAAAATAAAGCGCTGGTTAGCTGAAGGTTATGATATTTACGCTTTTTTTAACAATGATGCTTATGGTTATGCGGTTGCCAATGCTTTAAAATTGCAAGAACTGGTAGGTGTGCAAAGTTAGAACCTGATTGTTAACGCTACAAGAAAATTAGGAGGTCGTTAATTGATAGAAGCAGTTTTGCTTGACCTTGATGGAACAATCTTAAAACATCGGGTTGAGGATTTTTTAAAACGCTACTTCACCCTGATCGAGAAAAGGTTTAACCATTTATTTCCCGACAGCAAGCTGGTCCAGCTAATTTTAGCTTCTACGGAAAAAATGTTAAAAAATGATGGGCAGAAAACCAATAAGGAAGTTTTTTGGGATGGCTTCTTGAAACAGGTTCCATGGAGTTTAGAGGAACTTGAGCCTCAGTTTGAAAGGTTTTATCTTGAGGATTTCCCTTCTTTAAACGAAGGAATTTCAGTTGACCCTCGGACAAACCAGGTTTTGCAAGAACTAAAGCAAAAGGGCTACAAGCTTGCTTTAGCTACCAATCCTCTTTTTCCCCGTATTGCGATTGAGGAAAGACTGAGATGGGCTAAAGTAGAAAGCGGACTTTTCGATTTTATTGCCAGCTATGAGACTATGCATTATTGTAAGCCCAATCCGGAATTTTTTCGTGAGCTGGCAGATTTAATAAGAGTTGAACCTGAAAGATGCTTAATGGTGGGAAACGAAGTTGAGCTTGATTTGAGAGCAGCTAAATTAATTGGGATGAAAACCTTTCTGGTAAAGAATGGATTTGAAGTTTTGTCTGAAGTTGAGTTTGTTCCTGATTTTCAAGGCGAGCTTATAAAGTTATCTGATATCCTTATTTGTGAGAGGGGGGTTTTGCGATAATAACTCGCTTTGTTATTCAGGAACACCATGCTTCTCATCTTCATTGGGATTTTCGTCTGGAAATGGACGGCGTTTTAAAATCCTGGGCCTTACCAAAGGGTTTGCCCCTCAAAGAAGGGGAAAAACATCTGGCAATTGAAGTTGAAGATCACCCGTTAGACTATATTGATTTTGAGGGGGAGATACCCGAGGGAGAATACGGAGCAGGAAAAGTTTTGATCTGGGACAAAGGGAGTTACGAGTTGTTGGAAAAGAAAGAAGGAAAATTAAAGTTTGTTTTAAAAGGTAGAAAAGCGCTAGGCACTTACTACTTGATTGAAAGTAAATACTTGCCCTCAAAAAACAGCTGGTTGATATTTAAATCGGCAAGGTGAGCTATTGCTCGATAACCAACTGAGAAAAGGTTACAAAATTGTAGCCCCTTCTTTTTAAGGAACGGATGATTTCCGGTAAGGTAGCGAGGGTCTGAGTTGATGTTTCGTGCATTAGTATGACGCTTCCGTTTTTTATCTCTTTAAGGATTTTTTCTCTGATTTTCTTTACTCCGGGCTTCTGATAGTCTTTGCTGTCGACGGTCCAGAAAGCAATTCCTCGATTTATTTTGCGACAAATTTTTAAAGTCTGGTTGTTAAATCTACCAAAAGGTGGGCGAATCCAAAGGACGGGTTGCTTCGAGTATTTCTGCAGGATCCGCAACGTATTTACTATCTCTTTTTGCTGCTTTTGAAAATCAAGGCGGGAAAGATCAGAATGGGTATAAGTGTGAACACCTATTTCGTGTCCGGCTAAAGAAATTTTTTTTACAATTTTTGGATAGTCTCGAGCTCTCCAACCGAGAAGAAAAAAGGTAGCTACCACATTTTCCTTCGA
>CALKMS010000144.1 GCA_938091145.1 uncultured bacterium | reverse complement strand
TCCTCTATCAGCTGTTTGCCAAAAAGAGCTTCAATTCAAAGGAAATTCCTCCAAAAACCTCGTCCTTTAAAAAGTTTAAAAAGAAAGAAAAAAGAAGTCATCTTTTTCACTTTAACTAATGTTAAAGAGGGAATCGGTTTTTATCCCCACTTTTTTAACTCCGAAGCTCAAGTTAAAACAAGTATCTGGATGCTTGATCCAGGGGAAAGAATAGCTTATTAGGTTATCTCAGTTTTGGGTCCCCTAGTGAAAACAAGTCAGTGGCTATAGTGGTAAAAAACGGATGAGTGGAGAGTGTTTCCCCCGTGGTGACTATAAATCCTGAAGAAGGCGAAGATGTTACTCCATTTAGCTCTAACTGGATTGACAGTGCTGTAGTAGCTAAAGCTGTGCCTGAAGCCTGGGAGACAGGCAAAGACGTAGCTATGCCCTACCAATTTGACAGTAAAGCAGAAAATAATGAAGGAGATACTTGGCAGCTAACTTCCAAAAACAAGTTCTGGAATGCAGATTTATACTTCGGCAAAATTGTTAATCAAGGGGAACAACAAAAAGAAATAAGAATTCCAGTTCCTCACTTTAAGTAAAAAACGATAAAAAAACAAAAGGGGCCAGATCTTTCATTTTGAGATTCCTCTCTTTTTAAGTGTAAATTCTTTTCACATCAAGGCTGTTAAAAATAGAATATGAGGGCGCTGTATATTGCCTGACTTCCGGAGGAAAAGCAAGCAAAAGTAAAGACCCGACTTAAGCGATCTCCCGCCAAAATCTCAAAAAACGAAAAAACAAAAGTGATAAAATTTTTTTAGTGAAAGTCTTAATAATTGAAGACGAAAAAAGTGTAGTCGAGTCTTTGGCTCTTGCCTTCAAAAAAGAAAATTATGAAGTCATATCGGCTTTAGACGGAAGAGAGGGAAAAGAAAAATTCATCAGTGAAAAGCCCGACATTGTAATCCTTGACTTAATGCTTCCAGAAATAAGAGGCGAAGAGCTTTGCCGCTTTATAAAAAGCCACTCAGACACTCCCATTATAGTGATTTCCGCCAAAGACAGCGAGATTGATAAGGTTTTAGCTCTTGAGTTAGGAGCTGATGACTATCTGGTCAAGCCCTTTTCTATTCGGGAACTCATTATAAGAATGAAAAAAAGACTTGAAAGCACTAAAAAAGATAAAACAGACAGTCATAAAAAGTTATATGAATTAGGCCCTTTTTATTTAGATGAAGAAAAGTATGAGTTTAAATTGGAAAATAAGCTTATAGAGCTAACCCCAAAAGAGTTTTCGATAATGAAAATGCTTTTAAGCAAACCAAAACGTGTCTGGACCAGAAGGGAACTGACCAATCAAATATGGGGCTACGATTATGTTTCCTTAAAAAGCATTGATGTTTACATTAAGAGATTGAGAGAAAAATTAGGTCGATACGGGGATTTAATTAAGACTGTGCGTGGCGTGGGATACAAGCTGGAGGTGTAGCTTATTATTTTCAAAACACTCATTTTTGCCTTAATTCTTCTTTCTTGCCAAACTCTCCTTTTTGTTTACCTTTACTTTAAACAAAAAATAAGTTTTCGCAAAATAAAAGAGGTAATTGAAGAAAATTTTGGTACTTTCTCGCTTGAAAAACTGAAGGAAGAATTAGCAAACCTGGTAAAAAAGGCTGAGTCTTTGCAAGAAAATCTTTCTATCCATACCTCTATTCTCGATGAAATGCCCGTTGGTGTTATCCTTGTCAATGCCAATGGGAAAATTACCTACACCAACCGCATGGCAAACAAGCACTTTCTCTCCTCGCCTAAGAAAACCCGAAAAGCCCCACTTTCTCCCCTGAGTCTAACAATGGAAATTTCTCAGTCAATAAGGGATGCACTGACCGGCGAAGAAAAAACCGTTGAAATTGAGACAAAACGCACCCCGAAAAAAGTTGTGAGGGCTCACATAAAGCCATTATTTAAAGACGGCAAGCCCAGCGGGGCATTGGTAGTTTTAGAAGATATCACTGAAATAAGAAAATTTGAAAAGTTAAAGCAAAGCCTTGTCTCTGATTTCTCCCACGAACTAAGAACACCTCTCACTTCCCTCAAAACTTCAGTTGAGACCCTGGTGGATTTCAAAGGATTAGAAAACCCCGAAGAGAGCAGGAAATTTTTAGGTTATATAAAAAGAGAAGTTAATAACCTTTCTGAGCTTGTTGAGAAAATGATGCAACTGGCCAAGTTAGAAAGCAGTGGAGAGGCAGTTTTAATAAAAAGTAAATTTAAGATAAAAGATGTGGTTAAACAGGCCATTGAAGCTGTTCAGGTTCAAGCTGAAGAAAAGGGAATTTTATTGGTTACTAATTATGAAAACAACTTTATCATAGAAGGAGACAAAAAACTCATAACCCAAGCCCTTATCAACTTACTTGACAATGCAATTAAATACAGCCCTTTGAATGAGAAAGTAATAGTTACGGTTAAAAAGAGAAAGGATAAGGCTTTAATCTCTGTTAAAGACCGTGGACCAGGTTTACCAAAAAAGGAGATTTCTCGAATCTTTCGTCGCTTTTACCGAAGTGAAAAGCATCGTTCCCGCTCAACGGGGGGTTTTGGGCTGGGATTGTCTTTAGTAAAACATATTATGGAAGCACACAACGGTGAAATCAAAGTTAAAAGTGATCTTAACCGAGGTTCTGAGTTTACGATCTCACTTCCTTTGAGGGACAATAAAAGTTTAAAGTAAAAGCTCAAGCACTTTTACTAAATTTTAACCATTTTTAAACCCAAATTTATCCTCAATTAAACCAGTTTTCAACTTTTTCTGATTAGAATTTAAAGGTAAAATTTAAAAAGGAGGTTGATGTATGGAAAAGCAAATGATGATGCTCAAAAGAATTCTTACTAAAAAGAAAGGAGGCAAATCGCTAAAAAAAGCTTTCATTGCCACTTTGCTCTTTTTCGCCGTTATTCTCAGCGGTTGTGCTCAAGAAGCGAAAGAAACTCAAAAAGAGCAAGCTGAAAAGAAGTTGAGCGGCGAGATTAAGGTTGACGGCTCAAGCACAGTTGCTCCAATAACCGAAGCGGTAGCCGAAGAGTTTCAAAAAGAAAATCCAGATGTTAGAGTAACCGTGGGAATTTCTGGAACCGGAGGAGGCTTTAAAAAATTTGTGGTAGGCGAAACTGATATAAATGATGCTTCGAGACCAATCAAAGATGAAGAGAAAGAAGCTTGCAAGAAGAATAACATCAAGTATGTTGAGTTTAAAGTGGGATATGATGGCCTAACAGTCGTTGTAAACAAAGAAAACGACTGGTGCAAAGATTTAACTGTTGAAGAACTCAGAAAAATTTGGGAACCTAATAGTAAAGTGAAAAAATGGAGTGACATTAGACCAGAATGGCCCAAAGAAAAAATTGTTCTCTTTGGTCCCGACACAGACTCAGGAACTTTCGATTATTTTACTGAGGTAATTATGGGTGAGGAGGGGAAAAGCCGTGCCGACTATACTGCGAGCACTGACGACAACATCCTGGTGGAAGGAGTGGCTGGTGAGAAGTATTCTCTAGGCTACTTTGGCTTTGCTTATTATGAGCAAAACAAGGATAAGTTGAAGGCAGTTAAAGTTAATGGTGTTAATCCTTCAGTGGAAACTATTAGAAACGGTAGCTACTCTCCCCTTTCACGCCCTCTTTTCATATATTTAAACCAGGCTTCTCTAAAAAGAAAAGAAGTCTTAGCTTTTGTTAAATTCTATCTGGAAAACGCTCCTACCTTAGTAGCTGATGTAGGTTATGTTCCTTTACCTGATGAAGAATACCTAGACCAACTCTCTAAATTAAAAGATGTCAAATAAAGCAAAAAAAACATTTCCCTTTTTTTCTTCCAAATTGAGGGAGAGAGCTATTGAGAGGCTTCTCTCCCTCTCTTCTTATCTTTCCATTTTAACTACCATTCTTATCTTTTTTATTTTCCTTGTTGAATCAATCGATTTTTTCCGAGAAGTTTCAATCGTTGAGTTCTTTACTGACACAAAATGGACACCTCTTTATAAACCTCAACACTTTGGCATTCTGCCTCTCCTGGCTGGAACATTTCTTACCTCGGCAATCGCCTGCATTTTTGCCACACCCATTGCCTTGCTTACTGCTATCTACCTAAGCCAATACGCAAAGCCAGCTTTCCGCAACCTGGTAAAGCCTGGTCTTGAAATACTGGTCGGAATCCCGACGGTGGTTTATGGTTATTTTGCTTTGGTAATGTTGACTCCTCTTTTAAAGCAAATCATCCCTCAAATAAAAATCTTCAACGCTTTGAGCGCCGGATTAGTGATGGGCGTGATGATACTTCCTATCATTTCTTCCCTGAGTGAAGACGCAATGACAGCGGTTCCTAAACACTTAAAAGAAGGTGCTTTAGCAATGGGAGCAACCAAGTTTGAAACTACTTTAAAAGTAGTAATTCCAGCTGCCAAATCTGGTATTATTGCCTCTTTTATTTTAGCTCTTTCCCGAGCCATAGGAGAAACCATGATCGTAGCTATAGCAGCGGGGGCGACACCTAACCTGACTCTCAATCCGCTGGAAAGCGTGCAAACTATGACAGCTTACATTGCCCAAGTAAGCTTGGGTGACACTCCTTTTGGAAGCATTGAATATAAAACTGTATTTGCTGTTGGCTTCTTGCTTTTTTTGTTCACTCTCGTCCTTAATATCATCGGAAAGTTACTTCTAGGATGGAAGCAAGAGATTTATTAGACCCAGAAAAACTTAAATTAAAGGTAAAAAGAAGAAGAAAGATTGATAAGATTTTTTCTCTATTTGCTCTCTTTGCTTCATTACTGGGTCTATTGCTACTCTTTGCCTTCTTTATAAGTTTAATAGTTAAAGGCGCAAGCTGGTTGAGTTTGTCCTTTCTTCTTGGAACCCCCTCGCGATTTCCAGAAAAAGCAGGTATACTTCCCGCCCTTGTTGGTTCATTCTGGTTAATAATACTAACTGCCATATTCTCTATACCTTTAGGGATTGGAGCAGCAATTTTTTTAGAAGAGTATTCAAAAAAGAATTTCATAGCTCGGTTTATCCAGATTAATATTTCCAATTTAGCTGGTGTGCCCTCGGTGGTATATGGAATTTTAGGCTTAGCGGTTTTTGTCCGTTTTTTAGCCTTAGGAAGAAGCATCATAGCTGGTTCACTTACAATGAGTCTTCTTGTTCTTCCGATAATTATTATCGCTACCCAAGAAGCCTTAAAAATGGTACCCAAAACAATTAGAGAAGCCTCTTTTTCTTTAGGCGCTAGCCAATGGCAGACTGTAAGATATGCTGTCCTTCCCGTTGCTTTCCCTAGTATTCTAACTGGAATAATTTTAGCTCTGGCTCGAGCAATAGGTGAAACTGCTCCTTTAATCGCTATCGGAGCTCTTTCTTACGTAGCTTATGTGCCTCGTTCACCTGCCGACCCCTTTACCGTTCTCCCTGTCCAAATCTATACCTGGGTTTCCCGTCCACAAAAGGAGTTTCAAGATCTTGCGGCTGCCGCTATTATCGTTCTCCTTTTGCTTTTTATACTTCTCAACGCTTTAGTTGTATTTTTGCGATACCAAAGTCGGAAAAGAGTGAGGTAAGATGAGTTTCAGGCTTAATTTATCCACAAACAATCAGGAAAAAAAGACAAAAAACGAAGAACTCAGTAAAAAAGACAAACTTATCGTTTCTCAATTTTCTTTTTATTATGCTAACAAGAAAATTCTAGAAAATATCTCTCTTTCAATTAAAGAAAATTCCATTACCTCGATCATTGGTCCCTCCGGCTGTGGAAAAACAACTTTTCTTAAAGCCATAAACCGCCTTCACGATGAGAACATTTTTGCCCGAAGCGAAGGAGCTATTTTTTTAGACGAAGAAAACATTTTAAGTAAGAAAGTTGACGTCAACCTGCTTAGAACTAAAATCGGTATGGTTTTTCAAAAACCGAATCCTTTCCCTGGAACCATTTATCACAATGTGACCTTTGGTCCAAAACTTTTTGGAGTAAAAAACAAAGAAGAATTAGATTGGATATGTGAATCCAGTTTGAGAAAAGTTGCCCTTTGGAACGAAGTTAAAAACAAGTTAAAAACTCCAGCTTCCGCACTTTCAGGAGGCCAACAGCAGAGACTTTGCATAGCTAGAGCAATAGCTATGGAACCAGAAGTTATATTGATGGATGAGCCCTGTAGCGCTCTTGATCCCATCTCCACCTTAAAAATCGAGGATTTAATGATTGAATTAAAAGAGCACTATACGCTGGTTGTTGTAACTCATAATATGCAGCAGGCTTCTCGCATTTCCGATTATGTAGCTTTCTTTTATGCTGGTGAAGACCAAATTGCTCGCCTTGTTGAATATGACAAAGCCTCAAAAATTTTTGTTAACCCTTCTAACCCTTTGACAGAAAAATATATAGCCGGCCGACTTGGTTAACTTTCTCTCTTTTTAAATCCCATATATAAACGAAATTATCTTTGTATTAATCAATCTAATCAATAAATATCAAGTCGTTTTCTTTAACTGGTCTTTCCAAGCGAAAGGTTTCGCCAAATTCGATACCGAGTTGGAGAAAGCCTTCTTTATAGCCATACATTTCAATTTGGTTTCGGCCAAGGAAAGAAAAAACACTACGTAAAACACTCAAAGCCCCCCTTCGTCGCCGACCCCCATAATTGGTTAAAGCTTTAAGGGCTTCTTTCTTCTTGTGTCTAACTTTCTCGTAGTCGAAAATGACATTGGGCTTACTGGTGTGAAAAAGATATAAAGGCACCCCCAGCTCCTCACCCGCTTTCATTGCCACTTCGCCCGCAGCCAAATGGTCTGGATGGCGGTAAATATAGTGAGGTTTTTTAAAGTCAAAGGTGAAAATAGCTGCGGGGGGCTCGTAAACCGCCAGCCTTTTTAGATACTTGAATAAATCCTGTTTATGCTCTTGAAGCTCTCGATCGGGAAAGCGTAAAAACTCAATCCGATGATAACCAACAATCTTACCTGCTTCCAACTGTAATTTTTCTCTCTTTGCCCCTAAACTGTCATCATTTGAGCCTTTTTCGCCTGAGGTGCACATAACCAGAATAACCCGATTTTTCAGAGCTAAAGAGGCGATGGTTCCGCCAGCATACCATTCCGCATCGTCAGGATGAGCTACCACTACCCAGAAAGTTTTACCCGATGATTTAGCTAACTCCGAGCCGTAATTAAAAGCCTTTTTTAAATTAGAGGGGCGGGTAAGGTAGGAAATGAAACGAAAGATAATGGAAGCTAAAAGAATCAATAAAATGAAAAAAGCTAAAATTACAGCAATTATCGTAACCACCTTTTTAAAAATCACGGGAGTATTTTATCATTGAAAAGGGAAAACAATTAAGACTTTTAGATTGAAAACGATTAACTATTGAAAGACAAAGATTTATTAGTCAAAGCGAGCCAGGCGAAAATCTTCCTTTCGTCAGTAGTCCAGACAAACCCCTTCTTTCTTTGTCATTGCGAGCCTGAGCAAACACCTTTTTTCTGTCATTGCGAGCCTGAGCGAACACCTCTTTTTTGTCATTGCGAGCGAGCCGTGAGGCGAGCGTGGCAATCTCGCTGTTTGAGAGGAAAGGCAGTCTCTGAGATTGCTTCGGGTGCTTACGCACCCTCGCAATGACAAGTCGGAGATGTCATTGCGAGCCTGAGCAAACACCTCTTTTTTGTCATTGCGAGCCTGAGCGAAGCGAAGGCGTGGCAATCTCGCTGTTTGAGAGGAAAGGCAATCTCTGGGATTGCTTCAACCCGCTAAAGTGGGGTTGGCAAACGACACTGAAAATGTCATTATAAGCAAAGTGAAAACGCAATGAAAACGGGCAATGAATTGAATTGCTTTACCTCACCAAAAGAAAACTTACTTTAATGCTTTAGATTAGGATTTGACCCAACCCCAACGCCTCTGGTATTACTAAATTTAAAATATTACTTGAAATTAAGTATTACAAAATTTATAATAAAAATATGCCGAGGATAACAACAAAAGGGCAGGTAACTATACCTAAGGAAATAAGGGACCGCTTTGGAGTAAAGCCAGGTGATATTGTAGAGTTCATTTTAAAAGAGGACACCGTTTGCCTCCATTTTAAAAAAGGCACTATTCTTGATGCCATTATCAAGAAGTCTTTGAAAGATAAGACCAGATAAACGCGGATGAAAAAAATAATTTTTATCAATGAAGACATTTTTCTGGATTTTTTTGTTCAGACTGACAAACAAAAATACCTTTTTGCCAAAAAACTTTTCGAAAGCTTAGTAAAAGGGAAAATAAAAGCCTTTACCACTGTTCCAGTTCTGATCACGGTGGCCGAAAAGCTTGAAAAACAATACGGCTGGAAAAAGAAAGAGGTAGCTTACAACCTGGAACTTATCCTTTCTACCCCAAACTTAAAAATAAATTTTCGTGATGTTTTAACTTCCGCTCTTAATCTTTACAAAGCAAACGGCATTGGATTTTCCACCGCCTACCACGCCGAGGTTATGAAAAGGATGGGAAGTAATATCTTTGCTTCGCATAACAAAGAATTTTTAAAAATGAAAGATTTAAAGAAATGGAGTGATGTCAAATGAAAAAAATCGCAATTGTTGGTGGAGGAATTACTGGGTTAACAGCTGCTTATGAGCTGAACAAAATTTCAAACTTACTTCCAGAACCTTTAGAGATAAAACTTTTCGAAAAAGATTTAATTCCTGGAGGAACCTTTCGAACCGAAAAAATAGATGGCTTTCTAATTGAAGGCGGGCCAGACTCTTTTGAGCTCTATAAGCCCGCTCCGCTCGAGTTAGCCCGAGAGTTGGGCATTGAAGACCAGGTCATAGAAGCTAATGAAGAATGGCATAATACTTTTTTGTACATCAACGGGAAACTTCAAAAAATACCTGAAGGTCTACTCGGTCTTGTTCCTCAAAACTTGCTTTCCCTCGCATTCTGCCCTTACTTGAGCTGGAAAGCTAAGTTTAGAGCAGCGACGGAGTTTTTTATTCCGCCAGTAGCTCAATCCTCTGAAGACCTCAGTATTGCCGAGTTTTACAAAAAACGCTTTGGAGGCGAGGTTTTTGAAAATATAGCTGAGGCTCTCTTTGGTAGCATTTACGCTTGCGTGCCTGAAACTATTAGTTTAAAAGCCTGCTGGCCAAGAGGAATTGAAATGGAAAATCAATACGGCAGTCTTTTAAGAGGAATGCTTAAAAGGCGCCGAGAGCTAAAAAAATTCAAAAACCAAGGGAAAAAAGCAGCCTCAATGTTTAAAAGTTTCAAAGAAGGAATGCGCCAGCTCATCGAAACCTTAATCAAAGCCATCCCTAAAGGAACAATTGTTCTGAAAAAGAAAGTAAAAACTATAAAATACGATTATGAAAACAAAAAATACATCCTTATCTTTGAAAACGAAGAGAAATACGAAGCTCATGCCTGCATTGTAGCTACCGCTCCCAGTTATGCCACCGCCGAAATAGTTCGCGATTTAGACCGAGCAATTGCCGATATGTTACTGAGAATTCCTTTTGCTTCAAGCGCTACTGTTTCATTAGCTTACAAAAAAAATGAGTTTGAACATCCTTTAAACGGTTTTGGTTTTTTAGTTCCCCGCAAAGAGAAAACTACCGTAAAAGCTTCCAGCTGGAGCTCGATTAAGTTTCCTGGTAGGGCGCCAGAAGATGGTGTTCTCATCAGATGCTTTGTTGGCAATGCTCAAGAAGAAACCATTGTTTACAAAAGCGATGAGGAAATACTAAACGCCGTCTTGGCTGACCTTGAAAAAATAATGAGAGTTAAAACCAAACCCCTTTTTTACCGAATTTACCGCTGGCCTAACTCTATGCCTCAATACACCCTGGGACACACCAATCGAATAAAGTTCATTGAAGAAAGAGAAAAACTCTACCCCGGCCTCTTTTTGGTTGGAAATGCCTATCGCGGGTTAGGAATTGGCGACTGCATTGTCGAGGGTAGGAATGCGGCTAAAAAAGCGGTTGAACAAATGCGCCTTTAAACCTAAAAACTACCAGTTCAAGAAGTTTAAGCCAAAGAGATAACCTGATAAAAACCAAAATTCAATACATTGATTCAGCAATCCTCAAAAGCTCTTGAACTGAAG